>CAMBXE010000011.1 GCA_945871805.1 Rhizobium sp. Q54
CTAAAAAAGCTAAATCCAAACTTGCCGGAGCTGGCTTATTCTCACGCTATTTTGCAGATTGCAGAAAAATCTGCCGACAAAACTTTGGCGCAAATTAATCAAGAAAAGCACGCGCTTTTAACCAAGGGTGTGAAGGTTAGTTTTCGTAACGACAAAGGTGTGGTTGAAGAAAAAACGCTGAAGGTTTTTGATTTTGATCAACCGCTTGAAAACGAATTTTTGGCAGTGAGGCAGTTAGAAATTGTTGGTGAACTTTACAATCGTCGCCCCGATGTGATTGGTTTTGTAAATGGCATTCCGTTGGTGTTTTTTGAGTTGAAGGCGCATCACACCAATCTTGAAGCGGCTTACACCGATAATTTGACTGATTACAAAGACACCATCACCAGCATTTTTCACTGCAACGCTTTTATTATTTTAAGCAATGGCACCGACGCCAAGCTTGGAACCATCACCAGCCCCTACAAATTCTTTTTAGATTGGAAGCGTGTTGAAGAAGATGAAGAAGGTGTTGTGAGCCTTGATACCATGCTACGAGGCACTTGCGATCGTGCCCGCTTAATTGACTTATTCGAAAACTTTTTACTCTTTGACGGCAAAGATGGCGAGGTGGTAAAAATTATGGCGAAGAATCACCAATTTATTGGCGTGAATAAGGTGATTGGCCAAGCGAAGAATATTGAAGATTTAAAAGGAAAGTTGGGCGTTTTTTGGCATACGCAAGGTTCGGGAAAATCTTATTCGATGGTGTTTTTATGCCAAAAAATTCATCGCAAATTTGGTGGTTCTTACACTTTTTTGATCGTGGTTGATCGCACGGAATTGGAAGGTCAGCTTTACGAAACCTTTACTGGTTGCGGTGCGGTGACTGAAGAAAATATTCGCGCTAAAAACCGCAATCACTTGCGCGAATTGCTGGCGCAAAATCACCGTTATGTTTTTACGCTGATTCACAAATTTTCAATCGATCCCCAAAAAGAGAGTGAATATCCGCTGATTACTGATCGTAAAAATATCATTGTTATTTCGGACGAAGCCCATCGCACGCAGGGCGGAAAGTTTGCTCAGAATATGCGCTTTAACGGAATTCCTAATGCTTCTTATTTGGGATTTACCGGCACGCCAATCATTAAAGAAGAGCTAGAGTTGACCAAAAATATTTTTGGTGAATATGTTTCTGTTTATGATTTTAAGCGCGCCATTGAAGATAAGGCGACGCTGCCTCTGCGCTATTCAAACCGTGGTGAGAAGCTTGGAATTGAAAATCCAGAGCTTGATGAGCGCATGGCTGAAATTATCGAGAATGAAGATTTAGACGAAGATCAGCGCGCTAAATTACAAAGAGAGTTTGCGCGCAATTATCCAATTTTAACCTCGGAAGCTAGATTGGATGCGATTGCTAAAGATTTGGTTTGGCACTTCAACGAGCGCGGCTATCAAGGCAAGGCGATGTTTGTGGCGCTTGATAAGCCAACGGCGGTTAGGATGTGCGATCTGGCGATGAAATATTGGCCGCAATATGTGACTGAATTGAAGAAGAGAATTGAACAGGCGTCGGACAGCCAAGAAGAATTAAAATTGAAACATCAGCTGAAGCGTGTTTTAGAAACTGAAGTTTGCGTGGTTGTTAGTAGCGAGCAAAACGAAGTTGATAGGTTTAGAAAGATGAATTTGGAAATTGAGCCTCACCGTAAAAAGATGGCGAAGCGTGATTTGGAAAAGGAATTTAAGGAAGATGAAAATCCATTCCGTTTGGCGATTGTTTGTGCGATGTGGATTACTGGTTTTGATGTGCCGTGTGTTTCGACTATTTATCTCGACAAGCCGATTAAAGGTCACACGCTGATGCAGACAATTGCTAGAGCCAACAGGGTTTATGATGATGAAAAAGAAAATGGCCTGATTGTTGATTACGGCAATGTTTACAAAAAGCTGGAAGAGGCTTACTCGGTTTATGGCGAAGGTGATAACAAGGGAGCAAAGAATGATGTGAGTGAAAATCCGCAAACGCCGGCGGCAAAATTGGAAGGTTTGGTGGTAGAAATTGAATCTTCAATTGGTGCGGTGAAGCAGTTTTTAATTGGTGTGGAATTTGAGCTTGGTGGCTTGGTGAATGCTACAAGTTCAATGGAAAAATTGGTGCTAATTCAAAAGGCCATGAACTGCATTTGTCTGAATGAAAAAACCCGCGCTGAGTTTGAATTTATGGCTCGAGATGTGTTTCGTAAATACAAAGCACTTTATCCAGAAGAGCAAATTAAGTCGTTTATCAAAGATCATAATGCCATTGAGGCAATCTACGCGCAGCTGAATCAGAAGGTGAAAAGCGCGGATATTACAAGCGTGATTTGCAGGCTTCAGCAAGAGGTGAATATGAGCGTTGTGATTGGAGCTTCAAATAATAATGACGACGATTATGTGGATTTAGCGAAGTTGGATTTTGACAAGTTGCGGCAGGCATTTGCCAAATCTAAAAATCAAAACTTGGTGGTTTTTGATCTGCAAAAAGCAATTGAAAGTAAGTTAGAAAAGATGGTGCAGCAAAATCCATTGCGGCTGGAGTTCTACGAGAAATACAAAAAAATCATCGAGGAATATAACGATGGTAAAGATCTGCGAGCCGTACAAAGCGCATTCGAGAATTTGCAAAATTTTATGAAGGAGCTTTCTGTAGAGGAATTACGAGCTATTCATGAAGGGTTGGACGAAGAAACTCTGGCTATTTTTGACTTAATAAAAAAACCAACTCTGTCCAAAAAAGAAGAGGAAGAAGTAAAAAAAGTTGCGGTAAAAACCCTTCAAATTCTCAAGGAAGAAAAATTAAAAATTGAGCGTTGGCGTGAAAGCACGCAAGTAGCCGCACAAGTAAGAACTGTTATTTTTGACAGCATGCAGTGGCTGCCGCAAGAATCTTATATTGATGATGAAGTTAGACAGAAAAGTGATCAAGTTTATCAGCATGTTTATGCAAATTATCCAGGTGGGGATTGCGACACTTATGTTTAGATTTATGAAAAGGTGTCGAATCCCGACGCCCCAACAATTAGTTTGTTTTTACTAAGTATGAGTTTGACTCACCAACTCTCCAAGAAGTACTAAAGCGTTGGTTTTTTATTTCTTTGATTGCACGCGTTGCAATTTTTTTCTGCAGAAAAAAATTGTCGAACCTCATCGGAAGTGACCCTTGCCTATCCTTCCAAGTGGCCATATAACAAAAAAAGCCCGTCTAGCTTGCGCTAACGGGCTTTTTTGTTATATGGCCTCCGCGCTGTGTACATGTTCCGAACTGAGAGGTATGAGGAAGTGATGAATTTTAGAACTATTGCTCAGAATTTTAAATTTTAGCAAAATTTAATAGCACTTTATTCGCAGTTTGTTAGTATTAGCTCTACCAACAAATTTAAAAACGAATCAAATGACATTCGCGCCAAAGTTCCAAATTACAGCGACTATCTCAAAAAGTCTAATGACCGTTGAGGCGAATAAGGAGGTGGTAAATAGCCTTCCGATAACGCCTAAAATTTTAGCGTCACTCAGGGAAAGTGCAAAACTGATCACTACGCATTATTCAGCGATGATTGAAGGCAATAAATTGAATGAGAAAGAAATTATTAAGGTCGTCAAAAGCAAGTCCGTTGGCAAAATCAAACCCAAGCAGCGCGATGAAAAAGAAGTTTTGGGATACTACGCCGCACTAGAACATGTTCATCAAATCGCCGATAAAAACCCACTTCTGAATGAAAAAATAATCCAAACCATTCACGCAATTGTGATGAGTTCTGGAAATCCAAAAGCCAAACCAACCAAATATCGCGATGGTCAGAATGTTATTCGAGATAGTAGAAGCGGAGCGATAGTTTATATGCCGCCAGAAGCGAAAGATGTATCAGATTTGATGTTGCAAATGACAAATTGGATCAACAAAGAATTAATAAAAAAAGACCTACCTCTTCCAATCGTCGCTGCAATCGCTCACTACCAATTCGCCACCATCCACCCTTACTACGACGGCAACGGAAGAACGGCGCGACTTCTTACAACTCTCATTCTTCACCTCAGCGGCTACGGTTTAAAAGGCATTTACTGCTTGGAAGAATATTACGCCAAAGATCTAGGTTCTTACTACCAAGCTTTAAGCATTGGCAACCATCACAATTACTACATAGGAAGAGCTGAGAGCGACATCACCAGCTTCATTGAATATTTTTGCGTTGGTATGGCAAAGTCTTTCGAAAGCGTTAGAAAAAATATTATCTCAAGCCTACAAAATAAAGGTGATGAAAGCGACAAATCAGATCTGCTTTATCACTTAGATGAAAGGCAAAAACGGGCTTTGGATTTATTTTTAAAACAAAAAATCATCGCCACTAAAGATGTGGCACTGCTTCTTGGTCTTGGGATCAGAGCTGCTAACAATATTTGCAACAAATGGCTTGAGGCTGGTTTTATTGAAGCAAGCTCAGAAGCGAAAAAAAATCGTGGTTACTTTTTAGGGAAGAAGTGGCGGAAGTTGGTTGAATGATTTAAAAATAAATGAAAAACAAAAATGGCATTTAACGAGAATACAAGAGTCAAAATCCCTGCAATACTGCATTTGTGTAGATTGGGGCACAAGTACCTTTCATTGAAAAATGCTCAACAGGATGAATCTTCTAATATTTTCACTGATATTTTTAGAGACAGCGTTTCCGGAATTAATTCCGATCTAAGTGCGAGTGAAAAAATTGATTCATGTAAAAGAGTTTTATTCTCAGATGCTTTTTTACATGGTTGCCAGCAGTTGGGTTAGTTCAAAAGATGCTGAAATTATGAGAAGTAGTCTGAGGGTCATAAACCATAGACAAAATACCGAGGTTCAAAATGAAGATGAAAGTTTTAGTGATGATCACGCTTTTCTTCAAAGCTTACTTCCAAAAGTAAATGAGTGCATAAAAAGCAGTGATTATCGAGGTGCTTTAAATTCGATAAATTTCTGTCTTAGTTACATGAAGGCTCTTGATTGTATCAATCCGGTCGTTGCTCAATTAAAATTTCAGAAATTTGCTTGTCATGCGCATCTAAAGGAAAGAGGAAGTGCTATCGATTCTTACAAGAGTTTTGAAGAATTTGCAAAAAGCCATCCAGATTGCGCAGATGATTCTCATAGCAGAACAGCAAATAAAATTTTTCGCGATAATTTTGGCACCTCTTTACAAGAAGAGATGGGAGATCAAGCCCCTAATAGCGCAATCAGACCAGCAAGTGGATCGACTCTGAGTAGAAGAGGTCACGCTAGATTGAATAGCGTTCACTAGATTACTTATGCTAGCATAAGGAATCTTTCTGCTAGCAGCAATCTACAGGTACGAAATCCCCCAAATACGGTTCCAACATAATACTAATTTTATGTTGGAACGTGTCAGATTTAACAAAATCAATCCAAGCTCTGTATCAAGACCGAATCTCGCAAGAGACCGCTGAGATTGCCTCTGGCAATCTCGTGGAATTTTTTCGGGTTTTGCAAGGCGTGGATGAGAGGCTTCAGCGTAATGAACTGTACCCTTTTTTTAAACAACTTCTCCCTCTCAAATTAACAACTGAAATTACTCATAATTTCTAACAATTAATGATTCCAGTTTTTCTACTTTTCTTCTTCTAACCATTCCGCCCCGCAGCCAATCTTAAGATCTTAAGATTGGCTGCGGGGCGGCGCGAAATTTCAGGCTGTGAGTTTTTCTGAATTTTCGCTGATGGAGCTTTGTCGCAAGCATCTTTGGTAAAAGATGGCTGGCGGCATTTTTAAGGCAGAGTGGATTCGCCGGTGGTTGTAGTAGTGAATTTGCAAAGCAATTGCCTCGAATAACTCGCCCCTAGTTTCGTAAATATTTGGATGACCCAGCTCGAGCTTAAACTTTTGGTAAAAGGATTCTTGCTTGCCGTTCTGCCACGGGCTGCTTTTAGCACTCATCGAAGCTTGGATGTTTTGCGTGATTAGAATATAGCTCAAATCCTTGCTGCGATACTCACTGCCTTGATCGGAATGGGAAGATCTCCGGAGACTTGCTTCTTCTACCTAGCGCGACCCTGAGCGCTTCAGTGACGAGCTGTGAATTATGCCTCACGCCAAAATTCCAACCAATGATTTCTCGAGTGTAGGCATCAAGCACCGTCGCCAAATAAACGAACTTGCTGTTTGGTTGCGGCAAGTAAGTGAAGTACTCGCGGACTTTTAATTTTTAATCGAGCGAGTTGCAATTGCTAAAGCAATTGTCAGAAACCCAAGCCTGATTCGGCTTGTTTACCACCGCTTTAGCAAAAAGATTTTGATGGCGATTGGCGCTTGATAAATCGCGACCACTTCTAACCTTTGGCTGACGATTTAGTGACCTTCTTGCCTTGAGTCCAAAGAGTCTCATCACGCGACGAACTCGCTTGTGGTTGATTCCTAAAGTTAAAGCAATGCGTCGGTGGCCATAAGCTTTGTGCTCAACTATCACCGCCTCAATCTGATTTTTTAACTCAAGATCTTTTGCCGGAAGTCGTGGTTGGTAATAAGGATTCTGTCGAGAAATTCCGACCTTTTCTGTGACGGCAGATTTGCCGGCAACAGACTTTCTGCCAAGGTTGTCTTTCCCTTGGGCAGATGAAGAAAAATGCTTCACGATTGCTTTTTTCTTAGCGCTTTTTTTTCCCGAGCTTTGACTCAGCAACCAGTGATCCGATGATTGAAAGCAAAGCCTCATTCTCACGTCGAAGCTTTGATAACTCTAACACCGCACTTGATTGGTTGGCTTTACGCCCCAACAGCTTGTAGATGGTTTTTGCAACAACGCCATATTCTTTGGACAGCTCTGACACTTTCTCACCATTATCTGTGACGCGATGGATGATTTCTTTTTTTGAGTTTCGTTTAAAGTGGGATAGCCTCTTGGTATAATTTCTCCTGAAAATTGATGGATTAAAATTAACCAGTGAAAGTGAAAAATTAAGCTGGGATTGCATCAATTTGAGGAGGGAGAGAGTGTCTTAAAAAATGGGTACATTGCCCTGACAATAGCTTCAACAAGAATGTCATGACCATCTTTGAATTGGCTTCAAAGGCACATGACCTTTTCAAAAGTTCGGAACTGGAAGAAAAAAGGAGAATTATCGCGTTAGTATTTCCGAACTTGGAAATGAACTCTGCGAAGCTAGTGTTTACGCTGCGTAAACCGTTTGATATGATGATGAATTTGAGCCATCGTCAAGAATGGCTCCCCGGGAAGGATTCGAACCTCCGACCAAGTGATTAACAGTCACTTGCTCTACCACTGAGCTACCGAGGAATAAGAAAGAAACTTTAAGGGCGCGCAACCTATGAACAGATTCTAGTAAATCAAGTCTTGGGCAATCTCCTTAAAAATCCTCAGATAAAATAAACAAAAAAATGGGGCCGAAACTTAAGCTTCAGCCCCATTTGTGATTTAAGAAATTTTACTTTCTGTCGCCGAATAGTTGCAACAACATGATGAACAAGTTGATGAAATCCATGTAAAGATTCAATGCCCCCATGACTGCGGCCTTGCCAACCATTTCGCTATTGCCAGCGAATTGGTAGTAAGTTTGTTTGATGCGCTGAGTGTCGTAAGCAGTTAATCCAATAAAAAGGAAAGTTCCGATTACCGAAAGTGCGAATTGCATCGCTGAACTTTTCAAAAAGATATTCACCAAAGAAGCGATGATTAAGCCAATTAATCCCATCATTAGGAATGATCCCATGCCGGTTAAATCTTTTTTAGTTGTGTATCCATAAAGACTCATTGAGCCAAAAACTGAAGCTGTAATGAAAAAGATGCGCGCAATGCTAGTGTTGGTGTAAACTACGAAGATTGTCGACAAAGACAGGCCCATCAAGGTGGAGTAAATCCAGAGATAGGTTTGTGCTTGTGCGGCTGAAATTTTATTTAACTTGTGAGCAAAAAATATTACGAAACCAAGTGGTGCAAGCATCACAACGAAAGCCAAAGGCGAACCGAAGAATAATTGCATCAAAGCTGGAGAGCTAGAAACCAAAAAAGCGGTAACGCCAGAAATGCCGAGAGCGATAGCCATGAAGTTGTAAACTTTAACCATATAAGCACGCAATGAAGCGTCATATGTTGAAGTTCTTGTCGCTGCCGAAGCAAACGAAGTTTTGCTGTTGAAATCCATTGAGACCTCTTGAAATTGTTAATTAGGAAGGTCGGCGATCTAAGTCGGCTAAACTCTTTTTCAAGAAGTTGTGAGAAAAATAATTGCGATCGTTGGTTTAATGGGAGTCGGAAAAACTACCGTTGGAACAAAATTATCCAGAAAACTAGGTCACTATTTTATCGACTCAGATCGCGAAATAGAAGATCGCGAGCGTAAAACCATTCCGGAAATTTTTACCCAAAATGGCGAAGAGTATTTCCGCTCAGTTGAAGAAAAAATTATTGAAGAGATCACATTACGCGACGAAGAAATTGTTTTATCCATTGGTGGTGGTGGCTTCATGAGCAAGAAGACGCGCGAAATTCTAAAAGAAAAAGCGATTACAATTTGGCTAGATGCACCAATTCATGAAATTTTACGTCGCGTTGGCAATAAAAATAATCGCCCACTTTTACAGAATAAAAATAAGAGATTAGTGCTAGAGGAGTTAGCTGAGAAACGTTACCCCACCTACGCAGAAGCCGATTTAAAATTTGAAACTACTAACTCAAGTCGCGAAGTTTTAATCGATAAAATCATCAGCAAAATTAAGGAATTACAGAAATGACAAAAAAAATTGCCGTTGAGCTTGGTGATAGAAGTTACGACATCATTATCGCCAAAAACTCTCTTGAAAATCTTAGTCAATTTTTAGCCCAAAAAAATTATAGCAAAGTTTTTGTTCTCACCGATGAGAATGTCGCTAAGCTCCATTTAGCAAGGCTTCAAACTGTATTATCCAGATCAGAAACAATCAGAGTCCCCGCTGGCGAACAAACAAAATCATTTTCGATTTTCGAAAAAATCTGTGAAGAAATTTTAACCAAAGGCATTGATCGCAAATCATTAATCGTCGCCTTCGGTGGTGGTGTAATAGGCGATTTAGCCGGATTTGTTGCTTCAATTTTATTGCGAGGAATCGACTTCATTCAAATTCCAACAACCCTTCTCGCCGCAGTAGATAGTTCAGTTGGCGGCAAAACGGCGATTAATTCAAAAGTTGGAAAAAATTTAATCGGCAGTTTTTATCAGCCGAAATTAGTGCTCTGTAATTTAGAATTTCTAAAAACTTTGCCAGCGCGCGAACTCAGGTCTGGCTACGCCGAAGTGTTAAAATACGGATTAATCCGCGACGAAAATTTCTTCGCATTTTTAGAAAAAAATTACCAAAAAATTTTTACTCACGACACAGAATTTTTAGAAAAAATCATTACTCGTTCTTGCGAGATGAAAGCCGAAATCGTCGGGCGCGACGAGCAAGAATCGGGTGAAAGAATGTTGCTAAATTTTGGACACACTTTCGGCCATGTTTTCGAAACTGAGACAGGATATTCCGACGAAATTTTACACGGCGAAGCGGTGGCAATGGGAATGAAAATGGCCGCAAAAATGTCGCAGAATTTTGGATTAATTTCTGAAAAAGATTTCGAAAGAATCGCGCGCCACCTAGAAAATTGCGGCTTCGTAACTAATCCAAAAAAAATTCGTAAAAATTGGAACGAGGAAAATCTCATCTCCCATCTCGCCAAAGACAAAAAGAATGAAGGCAAAAATCTTACTTTTATTCTGCTAAAAAAAATTGGCGATGCTGTAATTCAAAAAGGCGTCGAACTTCAAGAGTTCAAAAAAATTCTTCAAAATCTATAAATTATCCCCTCACGAGCGAAGTTAAAGATCTTATTAATAAGGCTTTGAGGTCTTTGACTTCGCTCAAGATTACACATTTTAGCCCCATGCAAAACCAATTTTATCTCACCGAAAAGTTACCTCCCTACATCTTTGCTGCAATTTACGAACTCAAGCAGCAAGCGATTGCGCGCGGTTTAGAAATTATTGATTTCGGCATGGGAAATCCAGATTCTGCTCCGCCACAACATGTGATGGAGCGTCTCGCTGAGCTATCTTGCGACCCAAAACTTTTCGGCTATTCCACTACTGGCGGCATCGATATTTTGAAAAAATCTATCTGCGATTATTACCAAAGACGTTTTGGGGTTGAGCTTGATTACAACTCAGAAGCCCTTGTCACCATTGGCGCGAAGGAAGGCATCGCCTCTCTTGCCACCGCGATTTCTGATGAAAAAAATTACATCTGCATCCCATCACCTTCTTACCCAATTCACACTTTTGGTTTTGTAATCGCCAAGACAAATCTTCACCACATCGAAGCGATTGAATCGCGTGATTTTTTGGCGCAGTTTAAAAAATACGTCGAGTCGGTGAAGCAGAAGCCACAAGCTGTTATCGTCTCTTACCCCTGCAATCCCACAACAGAAATTGTCGGGTTAGATTTCTATGAAGAACTCGTTTCCTTCTGCAAAAAACATCAAATTTACATCATCTCCGACATCGCTTACGCCGAACTTTATTTTAACGAAAAAGACAAGCCGCACTCGATCCTCGAAGTGAAGGGCGCGAAAGATGTCGCGATTGAATTTTCTTCCGTTTCCAAAAGCTACTCAATGGCCGGATGCCGCGTCGGTTTTGCCTGCGGCAATCAAAATTTAGTCGGCGCGCTCTACAAAATTAAATCCTATCTCGACTATGGATCATTCAATCCGTTGCAAATGGTAGCTGCTGAAGCACTCACTGAAAAAAGCGATGAATATCTAAAAAACCTGCGCCAACTTTACCAAAAACGCGGCGAATTTTTAGTCGATATTTTTGCTCGTGAACTCGGATGGAGCATCGAAAAACCTAAAGCCAGCATGTTCGTCTGGACAAAACTTCCGAAACAATTTTCTCATTTATCTTCCTTCGATTTTTGCAAAAAAATGATCGAAGAATGTGGAATCGCAATGTCGCCAGGAAGCTCCTTCGGAAAAAGCGGCGAAGGCTTCATTCGACTCTCTTTAATTCGCACTGAAGACGAGGTGAGAAGAGCGGCTTCAAAACTGAAAACAGTTTTTTGAGTTGTCCGACAAACTGTCGACAACTCATCAATAAATTAAAATCTGTAGGATTTGAACGCGTTGTTTACACGATTAACTTTAGTTTTACCCAAAACTTCGTTAACCATGTAAACAAGCGTTCAAATCCTACACATAACCTCTATTCAAAATACCTAAAAAACTAAAATGACTTACACAATCCAAGGCAAAAACAACGTTTACGAACTGGTAGTTGGTTGCGAAATTCACGCGCAAGTTGCTTCGCATTCAAAATTATTTTCACGTGCTGCAACTGAGTTTGGTGCGGCGCAAAATTCGCACGTATCTTTGATTGATGCTGCCATGCCGGGTATGCTTCCGACGATTAATGAAGAATGCGTGAAGCAGGCAGTGAAAACTGGCTTAGGAATCAATGCGCAGATCAATCTTAGATCAATTTTTGATCGCAAAAATTATTTCTATCCCGACTTGCCGCAAGGTTACCAAATCTCGCAATTTTTAGATCCGATTGTTGGTGAAGGCGAAGTGGAAATTACGCTTGAAGATGGCAGCAAAAAAGTGATTCGGGTTGAAAGAATTCACCTTGAACAAGATGCTGGAAAATCAATTCACGACCAACATCCAACCATGTCTTTGATTGATCTTAACCGCTCTGGAGTTGCATTGATGGAAATCGTTTCAAAGCCTGACATGAGCTCGCCTTTTGAAGCGTCAGAATATGTAAAAACAGTCCGCGCGATTATGCGCAGTCTCGGCACTTCTGATGGCGACATGGAAAAAGGAAATTTGCGCTGCGATGCGAATGTTTCGGTACGAAAAATCGGCGTTAAAACTTTAGGCACGCGCTGCGAAATCAAAAATCTTAACTCAATGCGCAACATCTCTCGCGCCATTGAATTCGAAGCTGCACGCCAAGTCGAAATTTTAGAAAATGGTGGAAAGATCGATCAAGAAACTCGTCTTTTCGACGCAATTACTGGCGAAACTAGAACGATGAGAAGCAAAGAAGATGCGATGGATTACCGCTATTTTCCTGATCCTGATTTGCCTCCTTTGGTGATCAGCCAAGAGTATGTCGACGAGATCAAAAGGTCTCTGCCCGAACTTCCACAAGCGCGCAAAGCTCGCTACATTCGCGATCTCGGACTTACCGAATACGACGCCGGAGTGCTCACTGCTAACGAAGAAATTTCCGCTTATTTCGAAGCACTAATCACAAAACACGAACCAAGAATATGCGTCACTTGGTTTACAGTAGAGCTGTTCGGACGCATGAATAAACTCGGAATTAATTTCGAAAATCTGAAAGTTTCCGCAGAAAATTTATGCAGACTTTTTGATCTTATGAAAAGCGGAGAAATTTCCGGAAAAATCGCCAAAGATGTTTTAGACATCATGGTAGAAACCGGAGAAGACGCGACTAAGATCGTTGATTCTAAAGGCTTGAAGCAAGTTTCAGATGTTGGCGTGATTGAAAAAATTATCGCCGAAGTAATCGCGGCAAATGCCGATCAATTCGCAAAATACGCCGCTGGCGATGAAAAACTTCACGGATTTTTCGTTGGTCAAAGTTTGAAAGCGAGCAAAGGACAAGCCAATCCGGGAATGGTGAATGAGATTTTGAGAAAATTTAAAGATTCGAAGAAATAAATTTACAGGTCTAGACCCTGGTTGAGCAAAGTCGAAACCAAGTCTAGACCGAAACTCAAGACTTGGTTTCGACTTTGCTCAACCAGGGTCTCTGCACACTACCTAATCCCCAAAATCTTGTGAGTTTGCAGCGAAAGAAAATATCCGCGCTCTTGGCAAAGCTTCACTGCATGCTTTAGATTTGCTCTATTCTTGGCCTCGTCATATTCATCCATTGGCTGCACATAAACAGGAACTTGATTTTTTCCCTGACCGACATCGCCAACATCGCGATAATCTTTGCTCGATTTTGAAATAATAAATTTAAAAGCATTAATGCGTGAAAGCAGGTCTGGCCTGATCTGGTGATATTTACCTTTAGTGATTTTCGGCGAGCAGATAATTTTAACTTCAGAATTTAATTGTCGAAAAATCGTGCCGTTAGTTTCGATCTGCACAAGAAACCCCATTTTCACCAACTCATCGCAAAGCCTTTCAATTGGCTGGCGCATCGGCTCTCCACCCGTAATCACGATTAATTTTTTATTCAATTTTTTTGCCTGAGTCAAAATTTTCTTCAGAGAAATTTTTTTGTAAGATTCGAATTCAGTGTCGCAAAATTTGCAGGCGAGATTACAACCACCAAGCCTGATAAAAGTAGCGGGCTGTCCAACATAAGGCCCCTCGCCTTGTAATGTTGGAAAAATTTCCTGCACATCAAGTTCTTCTCCCGAATGATTTTCAGATTTTAATTTTTTGTTTTTACCGAACATGGTTCCAATTCTAGGTTTTGCGCTGCTTCTACTGATTTTTTCGATCGGAATCTTTTTGCCGTTTTTGAATTTTTTTGCCAGAGAAAATAAATTCAAAAAAATTACGTTTGAAGAGTTACAAAAAATCTCTCTTCGCCTTGTGGGTGGGATGCTTTTTGCTGCGATCGTAACACAACTTTGTCTGATTTATTCCTTCGTTATTTCCGATTACTCCGTCGAAAATGTTTACAAAAATTCACATCATTTAAAACCACTGATTTACAAAATTTCTGGATCTTGGGGAAATCACGAGGGATCAATGTTGCTGCTGATTACCGTGCTTTGCGCTTATACTTTGGCCTTTAGTTTTTTGAGCAAAATTTCGACGCAGCAAAAATTAATTATTACCTCGTCGCAATCGCTGATCATTGCGCTTTTCGCTGCTTTCACCGCCTTTACTTCCAATCCATTTGCGCGAATTTTTCCGACTCCATTTGAAGGTCTTGGCTTAAATCCAATTTTACAAGATATCGGCTTAGCCCTACATCCGCCAATGCTCTACACGGGCTATCTTGGCTTCTCACTAATTTTTTCTTTCGCCATCGCCGGACTTCTTTGCGAAAAAGTTGATCGCGATTTCATCAGAAAAATGCAGCCTTGGCTATTTTTTTCTTACGGATTTTTAACTTTGGGAGTTGGCCTTGGCTCTTGGTGGGCCTATCGCGAGCTTGGCTGGGGTGGATATTGGTTTTGGGATCCGGTCGAAAATGTTTCGCTAATGCCCTGGCTTATTGCCACCGCCCTAATTCACGCGGTTAAACTGATCGAGAAAAAAGAAATTTACAAAAATTGGACAGTTTTTTTAGCGATTCTCACCTTCATCCTTTGCCTACTCGGAATTTTTCTTACACGCTCTGGAGTCTTGAGTTCCGTGCATTCATTCGCCATTGATGCCCAGCGCGGATTTTTTGTAATCACTTTAATTTTCTTAATCGGCGGCGCTGCTTTGCTGATTTTCGGTGCGAAGATGAATCGCCTCAGATCAGAGCCAGTAACGCTCGACAGAAGCGGGAAGTTGATTCTACTCAATAATTATTTCCTGCTCATCGCTTTATTTATCGTACTTCTCGGCACTACTTATCCAATTTTTCTCCGTGGATTATTTGGCGAATTCATTTCAATTGGCGCCGATTACTACAATCAGATTTTCAGAATCATGATTGTGCCGTTCCTTGCGCTGATTGCCTTCTCAACAAAATCTGCAAAACCAACTCCGAAAAATATTTCTCACCTCGGATTTTTTATCATTATTTTGGGCGTCACTTTTTCTTCTTACTTCGGATTAACGAAAGAGCTCAGCCTGAAACAAGGTGAGTCTTTCGCGCTTGGTGATTACCAAATTAAATTCGAAAAAATTGAATATCTTGCCGGCAAAAATTTTATCTCACGTCAAGGAGATTTTACTCTTTCTAAAAATGGCAAAGAGCTTGGAGACTTACAGCCACAACTGCGCTTCTATCCGGTAAATGATCAAACAACTAACGAGGCCTCAATCAAACATCGTATTTTCGGCGACGTTTATTTGGTCATTGGCAATAAAGATGAAAATGAAAATTACGCCATCCGCGCTTACTACAAGCCATTCATTTGGTTGATTTGGTTGGGATGTGTTTTAATTTTTGCCGCATCTCTTCTCAAAATTCTTAGAAACTTCTTCTCAAAGGCAAAAAAATGAAATTCAGAATTTTTCAGCCGACAAAATCGGCGATGCAGTCCGGCAAAAAAAATAGCAAAAAATGGCTAATGTTGCCGATTGAAAATAATGCTATCCGCTCAGTAAATCCGATAACTGGCTGGATTTCGGCGAGCAACACTTCGTCGCAATTTCACTTTGAATTTTCAACCAAAGATGAGGCGATTTCTTTTGCAGAAAAAAGAGGTTTTCACTTTGAAGTTGAAGAGCCAAAACTAGCTACGATTAAACCAAAATCTTACGCCGCTAATTTCACTAATTAGTTTTTAACCCAGATCCGTCATTAGAATTGCGACAGTATCTCGCTAACCCTTGATTATATTAGTCTCGGGCGAGCACCGAACCGGAAGCGTAGCATGCATACGCTGACCGGAGCGGAGCGGAGAACGAGGCTAATAGAATCAAGGGTTAGTAGAGATAATGGCGCAATTCTAATGACGGATCTGGGTTTAACCCAGATCCACCAAAACCCAATGCCCACACTCACTAAGTCCGCTCTTGTTGCGGCAATTTTACTTTTTTCATTTTCGGCAAAAGCCGATCCAACAGCTGTAAGTGAACAGGATTGGATCACGCGCAACCAGCAAAACATTCTCGAAGAAGCCAGGCGCAGCAAGGAGTTAGAAGCAATCGACAAAGATCGCGAACGCAGAAAAAAAGAAGATCAGGGAGAAATTCAGCAAGAATTTAACGCTTCAGGAAAACCAAAAACCTGTCTTTGGATCAATGAAATCAGGTTAGTTGGCGCCAAATTACTTTCTTCGCCTCGTCAGAAAAAACTCACCTCACCCTTCATCGGTAAATGTTTTGAATCAGAAATTTTGGGCGAAGTTGTTACAAAAATTACCAACTATTATCACGGCTTAGGCTACGTCACTACCCAGGTCACGCTGCCCAAACAAAATATGCAGAGCGGCGTTTTAGAGTTAAAAATTATTGAAGGAAAAATTGAAAAAATTTCTCTCGGGCAAGATCGCGTAATCGACAAAATGCAAAAATTTACCGCCTTCGGAAATATCGAAGGCGACGTGCTTGACGTCAATGAAATCAACCAGGGAATCTATCAAATCAATCGTCTACAATCCAATCGCGCGACGATGAAAATAGAACCGGGAAGTGTGGATGGTGAAAGCAAAATTCTTGTCGAAAATCAGAAAAAATTTCCCCTGCACGCGACCGTCGGCAAAGATAATCTCGGCAATAAATTCACCGGGGTGCAGCGCACAAATTTTTCTTCGACCATCGATAATCTGCTATTTTTGAACGATGCTTTAAACCTCAGCTACACAGCAAATTTGCACGATGATCGCTCGATAAAAAACCTGAAAGCCTTCAGCGGCGGCATCTCGATTCCATTTAAATCAAATATATTTTCTTACGATTTTTCGCGTAGTGAATTTAAAGGAACCAATGTTGGATCGGCCGTGACCCTTGTCACCACCGGCTTCTCGCAACAAAATAAATTTGGCTTTGATCGCGTTTTATTTAATAAAGCTGATTTGAGAATCTCGGCAAATAGTTCGCTTACTTCTAAGAGCGCAACGAGTTATCAGAATGGCTCCAAGCTAAGCAATACAGAACGCAGATTGACGATTTTGAATTTAGGATTTTCCGCATCGAAATATTTTAACAACGGCGCCAGCCTTTATTTTAAACCTACTTACATCCGCGGGTTGACTGCGCTTAACGCTCAAAAAGATCAGCAAAATATTCCCTCCACAACCGCTAAGGCGCAATTTGAAGCGTTTAAGTTTTACGCCTCAGCCTCAAAAAAATTCACAGCGATTCCGCTGACATTCTCCACCGAAATGGACAGCCAATTTTCTAAACAAACACTTTTTGGTTCTGAACAATTCGCCGTCGGTGGCTATTACTCGGTGCGCGGCTTTAAGGAAAATTACATCTCGGCTGATTCTGGATATTATTTTAGAAATAAAATCAGCTACAGCCCAGGGTTCAAAGTCACCTTCGAGCCTTTCTACGACTACGGCTACGCCAAGAATAAATATGATGGATCGAGCGGCAGATTATCCGGAACGGGAATTAAAACTATTTTCTCTGGCCCATATTTTAATGCTTCGGTGACTTACTCGCAGGGTTTAAGTAAGTCGCACCTCACCTCTTCGAACGTTAAGGAAAATAAGTTGGTTTATTTTGAAATTAGCGCGAGTTGTTGTTAATTTCCTGGATCCCCGCCTGCGCGGGGATGACGGGATGAGTAAGCGCATCGTCATCCCCGCGCAGGCGGGGTTCCAGGAAACTCATCAAGCACTTAAGATTACAATGTTCTTCACATCCAATCTCCTCTCTCAAGCGCAAAAAACTTTACGCATTTTCGAGGAAAAAAAATTAAAAATTGCCATCGCTGAATCCTGCACTGGTGGGCTTTTATCGGCTTTGTTTACCGAAATTCCTGGCGCATCAAAAGTGCTTGAGCGCGGCTTCGTTACTTATTCAAATCAGGCAAAAATCGATTTGCTTGGAGTGAAGAAAGAAACGTTGAAAAACTTTGGCGCAGTAAGTGCAGAAACCGCCGAAGAAATGGCACAAGGTGCGTTAAAAAATTCAGAGACTGATCTCGCCATCGCCATCACTGGAGTTGCCGGGCCAGAAGAAAAATCAGGTCTCGTTCACATCGCAGTTGCAAGTCACGGCCGACCGATTGTAAACCGCAAATTCAATTTTTCTGGTGATCGTCACGAGGTTAGAAAGGCCTCGGTGATTGCCGCATTACAACTACTAGCATGCAAAAATTAGAAAAGATTTACGAAGGCAAAGCCAAACAGCTTTTCACAACTTTAGACGAAAATTTGCTCATTCAGTTTTTCAAAGACAGTGCCACTGCTTTTAACGGAGAAAAGAAGGAAATTATCGACGGCAAAGGCGTTTTGAATAATGTGATTTCAGAGCATTTGATGAATGAGCTTGCCGCCGCTGGAATTTCAACTCACTTCGTAAAAAGATTAAATGAACGCGAACAGTTGATCAAAAAAGTTACGATTATTCCACTTGAAGTAATCGTCAGAAATATTGCTGCTGGATCAATGGCCAAACGCCTTGGTATTGTTGAAGGTCTAGAATTATCGGCACCAGTTTTTGAGATTTGTTTTAAAGATGACGGGCTCGGCGATCCCCTAATTAACGATGATCACGCCATTAGCGTTCTTAAAATCGTCACCAAAAAACAGCTTGAGGAAATCAAAAATATCACCGCCCACATCAATGAAATTTTAAGTAAAATTTTTGCTAAAATCGGCATTAGCTTAGTTGATTTTAAGATCGAATTTGGATTTGATGCGCAAGGCTCAATCATTTTGGCTGACGAGATCAGTCCAGATAGCTGTAGACTTTGGGATCAATCAACTTCCGAAAAACTCGACAAAGATCGCTTCCGGAGAAATCTTGGCGGCTTAGTCGAGGCCTACAAGGAAGTGGCTTCACGTTTAGGAATAAAATAGCATGAAAATCAGAATTCTAATCTCTCTAAAAAAAGGCGTACTCGATACGCAAGGCAAAGCAATCGAAGGTTCTTTGCAAAAAAATCTTGGCTTCGCGCAAATCTCGCAAGTCAGACAAGGTAAGGTTGTAGAACTTGAAATTGCCGAGACTGATCCGGCAAAAATCAAAGAAATCGTTGATGAAATTTGCGACAAGTTGCTCGTCAATAAAATCATCGAAGACTACAGCTACGAGGACATCTCTTCCCCTGGGGGAAATTACGCGTTGCGTAACGAGGGGGAATAAACAAATGAAATCAGCAGTAATTACTTTTCCCGGCTCAAATTGCGATCGCGACGCCGTTGATGCTTTGCAACAAATCGGCGCACGCGTACAAAGAATTTGGCATCAAGAAACCAATCTTGATGACGATCTAGATTTAATAATTGTCCCGGGCGGATTTTCTTACGGCGACTATTTACGCTCTGGCGCAATGGCGGCGATTTCGCCAGTGATGATGGAAGTAAAAAGACTTGCTGAGAAAGGCGTGAGAGTTCTTGGCATCTGCAACGGCTTTCAAATTCTAACTGAAGCCGGACTCCTTCCTGGCGTACTTACGCGCAATAAAAAAATGAAGTTTATTTGCAGGACGATGAATCTGCGCGTTGAAAATACGAATTCTGCTTTCACCAACAAATATAATAAGCACCAGATTATTCGTGTTCCGATCGCACACATGGATGGAAATTATTTTGCTGATTCTGCGACTCTAAAAAAACTAGAAGACACCGATTCAATTGCTCTGCGTTACGTTAATGAAAATGGCAATCTCACTGATGAAGCCAATCCAAACGGCTCTCTTTTGAACATCGCCGGAATCTTTAACGAGAAGAAAAACGTACTTGGCCTGATGCCACATCCAGAAAGAGCGATTGATTTAGATAATGGATCGAGTGATGGATTAATCTTATTTAACAGCCTTCTTAACTGACGCTGTAAATGGACAAACAAACTTTTGTTTTGTTGCAAAATCCCATTCTCTTCTCTCTTTTTTTGCTTTCTGCTCATCGCTTTTATCTGCTCCTCTTGCATCATCTGCCCTATCATACAATAGCTCTTCTTCCGACTCCTTCACTATCTCTTCTTCTTCTTTTTCATCCTTCGGCTTTTCCGCACATTTCTTTTTTACCTCAATAAAATCATTCACCAGCGCGTTACGAACATTCTGTGCGACAATCTTGGTTAAGTTTAACTGCACTGTATCATCAGCAACATAGGTGCCATAACGATTGGTGCTAACATCATAACTATCATTTGCCGATGTAACGCCTCTTGAAATTATCGCGCCATTTTCAAGATTTTTAAGCTCGTAAAGAACTTCAACATTAACGCGGTTACGACCCGAGGCACCTGTCTGAGTAATCAAAGCGCCCGAAACAGATTTGCTTGTTCTCAAAATTAAGAAATATTTTGGCTCAGATTTGATGTAATCTGGGTTAAGCAAATCATAAAGATTATTTTTCATCTCCTGACTTAAGTGATCTCGATCCTTCTTAATTCTAATTGAGGCTAGATCTTCGGCGTAAGAAAAGTTATTAGCTTCATCGCGATAAATTATCTGAAATCCGCATGAGCAAAGACTCGCCAAGAGGATTAAACAGAGAAACTTACGCATATTTTAGAGCGGCTTTGACAAAAGAAACGAATAGTGGATGAGCCGCAAATGGTTTTGATTTCAATTCTGGATGAAATTGCACACCGACAAAAAATGGATGATTTGGAATCTCGACAATCTCAGGCAGTTTATCGTCCGGCGACATTCCGGAAAATTTTAACCCGGCCTTTTCTAGCTTACTTCTGAAGTTTACATTCACCTCGTAGCGATGGCGATGGCGTTCAGAAATTTTATTTTTGCCGTAAATTTTTGCGGCGAGTGAGTCTTTTTTAATTTCGCACGGATAAGCGCCGAGTCTCATTGTACCACCCATATCACTGCCAGCTTTTTTGGTTTTTTTGCCGGATTTATCTTGCCACTCACTCATCATTCCGATCACGAAAGTTCCTTTTTTAGCGAACTCGCTGGAAGTCGCATCTTCGATTCCAAGAACGTTGCGAGCATATTCGATCACTGCCATTTGCATGCCATAACAAATGCCAAGACAAGGAATATTTTGTAGACGCGCTTGCTTGATCATGTCAATTTTACCTTCAACTCCATCTTCGCCAAATCCTCCTGGAACAAGGACTGCATTGATATTTTTTGGTAAATCATTTTTGCCTTTACGCGCATTAACCCAAGTAATTTTTGCCTTTACTTGCATCGAAAATGCGGCGTGATCAATGGCTTCTAGCAGTGATTTATAGGAGTCTTTGTAGTCAGTATATTTTCCAACGATGGCGATATTTACTTCTGCCTTCGGATTTTCGATCGCGTTTTTGATCTTGATCCACTTAGTCAAATCAGGTTTTTTACCGTAATCGAGTTTGAAGAATTTAAGAATTTCGGTGTCGAGTCCATTTTGATGATAAATCAACGGAACTTCGTAGATGCTTGAGGCATTTGGTGCGGCAATCACCGAAGAAATTGGCACCGAGCACATTTTAGCAATTTTTTCTAAATGCGCTTTAGTGGTTGGTCTTTCGGCGCGACAAAGCAAGACGCTTGGCTGAATGCCGATCGAACGCAATTCTTTTACCGAATGTTGTGTTGGTTTTGTTTTGAGTTCATTCGCACTTTCGATGTAAGGTAAAAGCGTGAGGTGTAAAAAGGCGCAACGATCTTGTCCCATTTCATACCCTAACTGACGTATGGCTTCGAAGAAAGGTAGAGCTTCAATATCACCAACGGTTCCGCCGATTTCGCACAGAATAAAATCTGTGCCTTTTACGTCGTTTAAAATGAATTCTTTGATAAGATCAGTAACGTGTGGGATCACTTGTACCGTACCGCCGAGGTAATCACCTTTACGCTCTTTTGCGAGAAGTTTTGAGTAAATTTGACCCGCAGTTACATTGTCAGATTTCTTTGCATCAACACCAGTGAAGCGCTCGTAGTGACCAAGATCGAGATCGGTTTCTGCGCCATCTTCCGTAACGAAAACTTCTCCATGTTGTGTTGGGCTCATCGTGCCCGGATCAACGTTTAAGTAAGGATCGAGTTTACGAAGTTTAACGCTATATCCGCGCGCTTGCAGCAAGGCAGCAAGAGAGGCCGAGGCAAGACCTTTGCCCAAAGAAGAAACGACGCCACCGGTAATAAAAATAAAACGGCTCATTATTTACCAATCATAATTCTATCGACCAACTGCTTAATTGTTGGCACGAAGCCATTAGCATAAAATGGATCGGTTGCGAAGCGGTAAGCACTGTGACCGGAGAACATCAATTGGTTTTCAATGTCGTTACCTTTGCGCACATCCTGCAAAGTTTTTTGGATACAGAAGCTACGCGGATCGGCTCTGCGATCTGTAGTGTGATTCATTTCTGCTTTATCAGACCAATTACTAAAACGGCACTGACTTAAACAACCCATGCAGTTAATTTGATCGGTAACGATTTGTGCAGATTTGGATTTATTGACAAACATCAAAGTTTCGTCTGGGGTTTTCATGCCCTCCGTGTGTCCTGCTTTAATCCATTCATCAACTTTTGATTTATCTTCCGGCTTGATGAAAACAACACGACCACGTTGACCAAACGGAATTTCAGCAGTGAAGTTTTCTACCGCTTTAGAGCGATATTCAACTTGTCTGATTTCGCGACCTTTCAACTCACGGATAAAATCATTCTCAATCGCAGAGGAATAGAAACCTGTAGGACTAAAACGATTCAAATAAACATCTCCTTCTTTCAAAGTTAGTAGTTTTTTCTTCCAAGCATCTGGCACCGGATATTCTTGCGTAACGATAGGACGAGTACCGAATTGAAAAACAACTGGCCCAATTTCTGGATTATCCATCCAATGTTCAAACTCTTCCAAATTCCACACACCGCCGGCCATCACGATCGGCACATCATTAAGCCCAACAGAATTCATAAAGCTGCGGATCTCAACAACTCTTGGATATGGATCTTCGTAAGCATTTGGATCTTCCGCATTCGACAAACCATTATGACCACCAGCGCGCCAAGGACATTCGTAAACTACGCCGCCAAGAAGCTTTACAGACTTGTGATAACTTCTCTTCCACAAAGCGCGAAACGCACGCATTGAAGAAACGATCGGATAATAATAAACGTTATATTTTTCGGCGATTTCAGCGAGACGGTAAGGCATGCCAGCGCCACAAGTAATGCCGTGAATCAATCCTTTTGAGCCGTCAAGAATCCCGTGCAACACACGCTCTGCGCCACCCATTTCCCACAAAACATTCATGTGAATACGGCCATTTCCGTCAGAAATATCGTGAGCAATTTTTGCTTGGGTGATGCCGCCGGTGATTGAGTCAGCGATCAACTCTTCGTGCCTCTCGCGACGAGTGTGAGTCTTGTAAATCAAAGGAACATATTTTCCGTTTTCATCAATATTATCAGCATTAACTCCAGAAAAAGTTCCGACAGCGCCAGCTTTAGCAAAATGCCCAGCAGTTACGCCGGTAGTAATTCCAACGCCCTTTCCTCCTTCAATAATTGGAAAAGTTTCAGCGCCAGAAATGGCAAAGTTTTTGATTTTTTTTAGCAAGGGAGACTCCGATTTGAGGGGGAATTTTGTAATCAAGAAATATGGCGCGAAGCTAGGAATTAGCTGGCAAAATATCAATTGGAAATTTTCAATAGGCCTCAACTTAACAGCCAACAACTAGCAACTAAAATAATGCAATTCATCGACGAAGTAAAAATCAATCTCCAAGCCGGAAATGGCGGAAATGGCGCCTCAAGTTTTCGTCGCGAAAAATTTGTACCACGCGGCGGACCAGATGGAGGCGATGGCGGACGTGGTGGCAGCATCATTTTAGAATGCGTAAAAGACCTCAACACCCTGATCGATTTCCGCTTCAAACAGCATTTCACTGCTAAGAATGGTTTAGCTGGAAAAGGAGCCAACAAAAACGGATCTTCTGGCGAAGATTTAATTCTCCGCGTTCCGATCGGCACCCAAATTTTCTCCGAGGATAAATCAGAATTAATCACTGATTTAACAACTGACGGTGAACGCTTCACCATCGTCAAAGGCGGACGCGGCGGGCTCGGAAACGTAAATTTCAAAAGCTCGATCAATCAAGCTCCAACTTTCGCCCAAAAAGGCGAACCTGGCGAAGAGCGTTGGGCCAGACTCGAATTAAAACTTCTCTCCGACGCCGGATTACTCGGCATGCCGAACGCCGGAAAATCAACATTCCTCGCTGCAACCACGCGCGCTAAACCAAAAATTGCCGACTATCCCTTCACCACTCTCAAGCCACAACTCGGCGTTGTTTACGTTGATGAATACGAGTTCGTTTTAGCTGATATTCCAGGCCTAATCGAAGGCGCTTCCGAAGGTCGCGGACTCGGCGATCGCTTCTTAAAACATGTCGAACGCTGCGGAGTTTTACTCCATTTGATCGACGGTTCAGCCGAAGATGTCGTCGAAAATTACGCCACAATTCGCGGAGAGCTTGCCGGCTACAGTGAAGAATTAGCAAGCAAGCAAGAGATCGTTGCCCTCAATAAAATCGACATCCTAGATGCTGACGAGTTGAAGAAAAAAATCGCCGCATTGAAAAAATTCTTAAAAAAATCTGGGCAAAAAACTCCAAAAGTTTTTGCTCTTTCTGCCGCGACTAGCCAGGGAACTACTGAGATTTTACGAGAGCTCTACAGAAAAATAAAAGATGAAAAATAGCGCAGCATTAATCACCGGCGGAGCAAAAAGAATCGGTCGCGAGATCTCGATTTTTCTGGCTTCGCAAGGTTATGATCTGGTGATTAGTTACAATGAATCGAAGAGCGAAGCTGAAAAATTAAGCAAAGAAATCGTTAAAAAATTTGACGTAAAATGTAAAATTTTTAAAGCTGATTTACGCGACGAAAAACAAACAAAAAAACTTGCAGAATTTGTTCGAGGAAATTTTCCAAATTGGAATTTATTGGTTAATAACGCTTCAATTTTTCAAAAATCTAAATTCCTCACCGCGCCAGAATCTGAAATGTTCGAGAACTTCAATATCCATTTTTTCTCGCCCCTAATCCTCGCCAAAGAATTTACGAAAACTGCGCCGAAAAACGGACAAATAATTAACCTCACCGATAAAAATATTACCCGCTACGAAACTAGTTATTTTTACTACTTACTCAGCAAAAAATCTCTGGCTGAATTAACTAAAATGTTGGCGATTGAATTAGCGCCTAAAATCAGAGTTAACGCGATCGCCCCGGGCTTTATTTTAAATCCGATTGACGATTCATCGGCAGAAAATTTCGTTAAAAAAATTCCTCTGCAAACCAAGGGTGAAGTAGAAAATATTGTGCAAGCTGTCGAGTTTTTACTCAAAAATAAATTCGTCACTGGCCAAATTTTATTTATCGATGGAGGCGCGAGTTTAAACCATGCAGGATAAATTAGGAATCTTCGCCGGACGCGGAAAATTGCCACAAATGTTGATCGAAGATTGCCAAAAAAAAGGCCGCGAATTTGTTGTATTTTTGCTCGAAGGAGAAATTTACGAAGAAGATTATTCTGCCTTTAGCGCTACAAAATTAGGCTACGGCGAAGTTGAGAAATTTTTAAGAATTCTTCACGAAAACGAAGTTAAAAATTTAGTCTTCATCGGCGGCGTAACTAAGCCGAATTTTTCCGCACTTAAAGTAGACAAGACCGGCGCAATTTTACTCACAAAAATCCTCGCTAATAAAATCTTGGGCGACGACGCGGTTTTGCGCACTGTCATCAATTTCTTCGAGAAAAAAGGTTTAAAAATCTTACGAATCGATGAGCTGCTTGATTGCGTGGTGTCAAAGAAATCAATACTCGGCAAGCATTTTCCAAGCGCAGAAAATCTTGTCGACATTGCGCTCGGAATTTCCGCAGTAAAATATTTTTCTAAGTTTGACGTTGGTCAATCTCTCGTAGTTGCGCAAAAACAAATCATTGCGGTTGAAGCTCTTGAGGGCACGGACGAAATGATTAAAAGATGTAAGAATCTGCGCCAAAATTCCGTGCTCGTAAAAATGAAAAAATTCGGCCAAAGCAGAAAGGCCGATTTGCCAACAATCGGTGTCGAAACTGTAAAAAATTGTGCCACCGCCGGAATCAAAGGAATCGCCATTCAAGCCAATTCCACGCTGGTCTTGGAGAAAGAAAAACTAATCGAAACAGCTGACGAATTAGGATTATTTTTAACTGTAATTTAGATTGCATTGACCCCGCAACAAGTGCGGGGTGACTTTTCTAGAGTGCGGACGACTCTTTTCTAGAGCCTGGGGACTCCTTTCTAGAGTGTAGGATGACCTTTTCTAGAGCTCGGGGCGACTCCCTTTCTAGAGTTTGGGGCGACTCCTTTTCTAGAGTGCGGGGTGACTTTTCTAGAGCGCCCACTCTCATTCTGTCACCCCGCACTTGTTGCGGGGTCCATTTTTCTAGAGCTCGGGGCAACTCCTTTCTAGAGCTCGGGGCAACTCCTTTCTAGAGCTCGGGGCGACTCCTTTTCTAGAGTGCGGGGTGACTTTTCTAGAGCGCCCAATCTCATTCTGTCACCCCGCACTTGTTGCGGGGTCCATTTAAGTAAAAACAATGCAACCAACCAAAACATTTCCTTTCGAGGTAAAAAAAATATTCGAAATCTTCGGCGACGACATTCTCTTAGTTGGTGGCTGCGTACGCGATTTACTGCTGAAGAAAAAAATAAACGATTTCGATTTCGCAACAAAATTTCTTCCCGCCGAAACCACAAGAATCTTAGAAAAAAATAAAATCAAAGCGGTGCCCACCGGCGCCAAATTTGGCACGATCACTGCCGTCGTAAACGGTCAGAATTTTGAGATAACTACTTTACGCAAAGACAATGAAACCGACGGACGTCACTGCGAGCCAGAATTTGTCGATGATTATTTGCTCGACGCCTCACGTCGTGATTTTACGGTCAATGCGCTCTACATGGATTCGCGCGGTCAGATTACTGATTATTTCGACGGAATTTCTGATTTAAAAAAAGAAAAAGTTCGCTTCATCGGCAACGCAAATAAAAGAATCGAAGAAGATTTTTTACGTATTTTACGCTTCTTTCGTTTCAGTTGCGAATATGCTGAGAAACTAGATTTTGAAGGACTTGCGGCTTGCGTAGATCAAAGAAAAAATCTCAAAAAACTTTCGCGCGAAAGAATCAGGCAGGAATTTTTAAAACTAATTGGGAGCAAGAAAAAAGAGCGAGTAGTCGCGATTTTAAAAATTCTGGAAGAGAAAAAAATTGCTGAAGAAATTTTTTCTTCACCCCTCAACATCCCCTCATTTGAAAGACTTCAAAGCGATGATTTAAAATTAAAAATCGCCGCCTTACTTCTAAATGAAAACTTCAAACCAGAAGAAATATGCGCGACAAATATTGAAAAAAAACTTTTTCACTTTTTTCTTTCGGCCAATCCCGACCTTGACTTGCGACTGCTCCGCGCTTTTCACAACGAGGATTTGGTTTGGAATTTTTGTCTTTTTACCGCGGCAAAAAATAATCTTCCGCTGCCAGAAAAATTTAAAAAATTACCAGAATTTCCAATCCAATCCAAAGATCTAATCGATCTTGGCTTCAAGAATAAAGCACTCGGAGACGCCTTGGATAAAACAAAAAAACTTTGGGCAGAAAGTGATTTCAAATTCGATAAACAATCTCTTTTGCAGCTAGTTAAATAATGAAAAAATTCAGTAATCTCTTCTCTCTCATTCCATTTTTTAAACCTTACCGTCGCGAAGTTTTTTACGCGGTAATCGCCCTATTAATCACCACATTGATGGTTTTATTTTTTGGTAAGGCGCTGAAATATTTGATCGATCTTGGCTTCACCAAGCAAGACCCCTTCTCGCTCAATCTCGTTTTACTAATTTTTGTCGGCGCTATTTTAATAATGGCCGTTGCTGGATATTATCGCTCTTCGCTAATCAATTCGGCTGCCGAAAAAGTAATCGCCGATCTGCGCAAAAAAGTTTACAACCACATCATTCGCGTCTCCGCTGAATTTTTTGAAATCACCAAAACCGGCGAAGTAATTTCTCGCCTCACCGTAGACACGATTTTGCTCTACAGCATTCTAAGCAACACTATCTCATTCTTACTGCGCAACTTCTTGTTATTCCTGGGCGGAATTTGTTTTTTATTCTTAACAAGTTTCAAGCTCAGCGTAATTTCCTTAGTATTAATTTTGGTCGCAATCTCGCCGATTATTTTAATGGGCCGCAGAGTAAAAAATTTGTCACAAGAATCTCAAGCGGCTCTCGCTGCAGTTGGGGCGCATGTCGAAGAAAGTATTAACGGCGTAAAAACAATTCAATCTTACCTCTGCGAAGAAAAAGAGGCGCGCAATTTTTTTGTTTTTGTTGACCAGGCACTAGAAGCTGCGTTGAAAAAAATCCGCGTAAAATCGCTAATGATTGCTTTCGTAATCACCCTCGCCTTCGGCACAGTTGCAGTTGTGCTCTGGGTTGGTGGCCAAGATGTTTTGTCGGGGAAAATTACCGCCGGCGACCTCTCTTCATTTATTTTTTACTCAATTATTTCCGCAACTTCTTTGGTCTCGCTTAGTCAGATTGCCGGACAATTACAAAGCGCATCTTCAGCGGCGGAAAGAATTTTTGAGCTCTTACGAATTGAGTCTCCAGTCAAGGAAATCGAAAATCCGCAGGTTTTTTTAAGCAGCGAAAAAATTACGTTAAAATTCAAATCGGTTAATTTTTCCTACCCAAGTCGTAAAGATTTTCTGGTTCTGAAAAATTTTAATTTCGAAATTAAACCCGGAGAAAAAATCGCCATTGTTGGTCTTAGTGGCTCAGGAAAAAGTACCTTACTTCAATTGCTTTTGCGCTTCTACGACTTGGATTCGGGGCTGATTACAATTAATGATCGCGACATCAAATCACTCTCTTTCAAAGACTTGCGCGATAATTTTTCTTACATCTCGCAAGACTGTTTTATTTTTTCTGGAACGATTTTTGAAAACATTGCCTACGTAGATAAATCAACGACAGAAGCCGAAGTAGAAAAAATGATCAGCCAAAATCCGGCGCTGCAATTCATTAATAAATTACCAAAAAAATTACATACATTTGTCGGTGAAAAAGGGATCAAGCTTTCTGGTGGCGAACGTCAACGTATCGCCTTTGCACGCGCGTTAATTAAGAACTCTCCGACGTTACTTTTAGATGAGGCGACCTCAGCACTCGACAATCAAAATGAACAATCAATTAATCGCGCGATTCTGGATTTGGCGGATAATAAAACAGTAATCACTGTGGCACATCGTCTTTCTTCAATCGTGAATTCTGAGAAAATTATTTTTCTCGAAGGTGGGGAAATTATTGAAACAGGAACGCATCAAGAGCTGATGGCGATCGGAGGATCTTACAAAAAAATGTACGAGATTGAGGAAAGCTTTTCTGATTAATTCACCCCAGATCTAGACTCCGCCGGGCCGGCGAAAATTTTTTACATCCCTGGCCAAATGCAGCGACCCACAGATGACAACGCGGCAAGGCTTCTGAGCAATGCCCTGCAAAGCGTCAACAAGATCGCCAGCGGCAGGAATTTTCATTCCAATCTCCGCGCCTATTGTTGAAATTTTTTCTGCTGATTCAGGATTTGGTTCGCCACTAACCCTTACGGCAATTAATTCGGCGATGTTTCGGAATTTTTCTAAAAATTCTTTTTTGCATTTATTTTTGCTGAATCCACAAATCACAAAATTTTCTTTTTCGTCTTTTTCTTCCACAATCCAGCGTGCTACAGCGAAAGCTCCGGCTTCATTGTGAGCGCCATCGATCCAGAGCTCGCTTCCTTCCGGCAATAATTTTTCTAAACCATTTTTAATTCGCTCAAGACGGCTCGGCCAATTTACCGAGGTGATCGCTTGAGCGATTTTAGGATTTTCGATCACAAGTAGAGAGGCGGCAATCGCAGTCGCGAAATTGATGTATTGGTGGGAACCTGGAAGAGAAGGCTTTGGAAGGTTTTCAAGAAAATAATCTTGGAAGCGGAAATCAAATCCCCCGCTCAAGCCTCTGGTAAAACTATTGGATAATTCGTCGCCTTTTTCATTCATTTCAACAGAGAAATCTTCGTCGTAAAAATAGGCAGAAATTTTTTGATCTGCGGCTAAAATCTTAATAATATTTTTTGCTGCTGCTGGCTGTGAAGCCACGATTAACGGCGTTTCTGGGCGCATGATCATTGCTTTTTCAAGCGCAATTCTCTCAATAGATTTTCCTAAATATTCAACGTGATCGAAGGAAATTGGTGTGATTACTGTCAGTAATTTTTTTTCAATAATGTTGGTTGCGTCAATTCTGCCGCCCATTCCGCATTCAATAACCAGAAGGTCTGCGGGTAATTTTGAAAAAGCTAAAAATGCGCCAATCGTAAAAGCTTCGGCAAAAGTCAAAGGCGTTTCACCTGCGGCAATTCTGGTCTCTTCCATTATTTCGAAAAGAAAATTGTCAGAAATTTTTTCGCCGCTTAGGACAATTCTTTCGTTGCAATCGTGAAGATGAGGAGAGGTGTAGAGGTGAACTATTTTTCCAGAACAAACAAAAATTTGAGCGATTAGGGCAGCGGTTGAGCCCTTGCCATTCGTCCCGGCGATGTGAATTACCGGCGGAAGTTTTTTGTGCGGATTGCCGAGTTTCGTAAGCACAATTCCCATCCGCTCGAAAACAGTTTCGTAATCAACTTGTCTCTTACCAAGAGTCGAGGGGATGGGCCAATGAGGAAGGTAAACCAAATTCTATTCGATCACTTTGCATTCGCCGTTAGCAATGTAGGCATCAAGAGCAACGGTAGTGATTTCTTTGTAGCGAGAATCGCCGAGAACTCTGATCAAAGTGCCGACTGGGCCTTTGGTTTGGATGTTAAAATAAATGCCAGTTTGTTCGAATTGAGCTGGAAAACTTTCACAAGTTTTTCCTTCGCAACGAGAGATGGTTTCGTTCTTTTTGTCTAACGTTAGAATCGCTCTATTCTCGTGCTTAGGGCATTCATGCTTGTCACAAACGAAACCGCTTTTCGGTGTGCACTCAATTTTTTGCCAAGCCTTTGCTTCTTTAAAATATTTTTCTGCTTGAGCGAAAAGCTTGTCGAATTCGAAAGATTTAATTTCTTCGCGGCTGTCCGTTTTATCTAAACTTAGCTTGGTGTTTAATTCTGGTTTAATCGCATTTTCTTTGGCGGAAACTTGTGAAACAAAAAGAGAAAAAAGAGCGCAGAAAAATACTGATTTGATTTTCATTGGAGTTGGTCGTTAAGAGTTGGGGGAATGGCCATTACAAAACATGGAAGGATTGTCATTGGCAAGTAAAATTACCCGCCGATTGCCACACTATCTCTTCTTGAATCAGCGCCGCCGATTAGTTTATTTTTAATTCACAAAGCTGCGGCAACAATTTTTTGCACCAAGGCTTTCTGAAGAAGATTTATCTACAGTTGCAATCGTGAAATTTTCACCGCCAACTAACAAAATAACTCCAATTTAATTTGAGTTAGTGACATTTTTACATCCAGTAAAAATGAGAAAAATCATGATTTTTTTTATACAGCTTTGAGCCTTTGATTTATTGGCTAAACAGGGATTTTTTTTAAATTTTCGACTTAAGTCGACAATTCAGTTTTTATGCTTCGAATTTTACTAATTCTCGCCCCATTATTTTTTGTTAATTCCTGCATTTTCTTGAGCAGGTCGGACATTATTAAAAAAGACAATTCAGAAGTGCTTTCTCTTCTTTCGTTAGAAGTTATTTACGACGGCGAACTCGAAAAAAGAAACAGTGGATTCGCTGGTTTCTGCCAAGTCCGTTTTCGCGACGGCAATTTCGACAATGTCAAATTCCGCAACGAGAAAAATTCGACGATTTATTTTCTTAAAAACGAACCAGGAAGAACCATTCTCTACGACATGAAATGTCTGCACCACATCGTTCCACTTTTTTATTTGAAGAGTAGAAAAGTTAATTTGAGCACTTGGGGATTTTGGGCGCACGAAGGTTTTGTTAACTACCTTGGACACGTTACAATCACCTACAGATCAAAGGGCTTTGGACCAAGAGATTTATTTGCGTTAGGCGGAGTAACAGACGATGAAATTGGAAAAGTTGATGTGAGAATTGAAGACAATATTGACGACGCGATTGCTTTTTTGAATCACCATTATCCCGAGCTAAAAAATGCTCCGATTACTAAATCTTTAATCAAAGATATTGCCGATATTAAACCAGATGAAAAACCTGAGACCTACAAGCCTTGGGTAAAAAAAATATTAGCTCCACAGTCACCTCCCGCGGCGGAGCAAGATTCAAGCCCTTACCCAATCAATCCTTATTACACACCGCAACAAAAAACCGAGGAATTGCCTTACTTAGATCCGCACAAAAATTCTACATTAGCGCCGACTCAATAGTTGGTTAGTTTTGTATCCTCTTCATCATTGCATCAGTATCGTCGCGTAGCAGTTGGATGTAAACTTTTGTAGTGCCCTGACCCTTGAACCCTAACTCATCTGCGGCCTTTTCCGAAACGTCAATTATCCTTTCCTTAGAAAATGGCCCGCGATCATTTACGCGCACAATCACTGTGCGACCGTTACGTAAATTTGTCACGCGCACCATTGATTGCAGAGGTAAAGTTGGGTGCGCAGCGGTCATATCAGCAGAATTATAGACTTCACCATTAGCTGTGTATTTACCGTGAAAATCGCCACCATACCAAGAAGCAACTCCAACCTCTTCAAATTCTTCGTATTTTTGCGGAAAGTAAGAAGCTTCAGTGACTTCATAAGAATCACTGAATTGGAAATTTTTGGATGCGCTGTTTGAGTAAGTATTTAAATATTGTTTTTCGAATTGTCGTTCCAAATTACTTTTTGGAATCCCGGCCTGCATTGATTCAGAAGGCTTTATGTAACGGGCATCTATTTTACTCACATGCTCACCAAATCTCACATTGCGCCGGTCGTCATTTTCGCCAGCGCAAGAGGTAAAAAATATCAGCGCTAGTAAGAAGTATTTTCTCATTCGTGAATTTGTTTGGGATAAGCCTCGCCTGGTCTGCCTGGCAACGCTAGTTTTAGACCGTGCTTAAATGCAAATTCTTCCTGCAAGGTCTGAGAAAAACCTTTTTTACTGATCAAAAAGATGCCATATTCGGCAAAAAAATTAGAGATTTTTTCATGTCCGAAGAAGCTGATTAAGCGGCGTCGCGCGGTTAAGAAAATCTTTTTCTCAATTTGGAATCCCGACTCTTCGCAGAGCTTTTCAAAATCACGAATTGAACAGAAATGAATGTTTGGAGTTTCGTACCATTCAAATGGAAGAGTTTTATTTACCGGCATCCTGCCTTTAAGCAGAATCTGTAAACGATTTTTAAAATGTGCAAAATTTGGCAGTGAAACAATCGCAAATTCCGCAATGCGCAACATCTCGTGCAAAATTTCTTTTGGTCGGTGCGTGGCTTGAATTGTTTGACTTAAAACTGCGTAATTAAAACTGCGATCTGGATAAATTGTTAAATCATTTTCGGCATTGCCGTGAATCACTGAAAGCCCGCGCATCAAGGATTTACTGACTTGTGTTTGCGAAATTTCTAAACCACGCCCGTCGATATTTTTTTCTTTAACAAGGAATTGTAAAAGCTCGCCGTCGCCACAACCGATGTCTAAAACTTTTGATTTTGGTTTGATTAAATCAGCAATGATTTCGAGATCGTATCTGATTCGGCGCTTAACAATATTTTGTCCAACTTCTGGCATAAGTTTTGGGGTTTTTCTTGTGCTAAAAAAACTATTTCCTCAACTTCAGGCTCCCTTAACACTGACCAAAATTTCATGTTAAAAGATCTTCGCAAAGGAATTGATGCAATTGATAAGCAACTAATTTCGCTACTCAAACAAAGAATGAAAGTAGTGAAAAAAGTTGGCGCGCTAAAGAAAAAAAATGGTGAAAAATTTTTTATTCGCTCTGCCCGAGAGGCAGACATGATTAAAAATTTACTCAAAAAATCTGGTAAAAATTTGCCAAAATCTTTGGTCGTAAATCTTTGGCGCAAATTAATTACCGCCGCGAACATGTACGAGCAGCCACTTCGCATCGCCTCTTCCAATTCTAAACAAGAAAATCTACTCCGTGAATACTATGATTCAGAAGTGCCGATCACTTATTTTAAAAAAGCTAAAGATGTAATTTTTGCGCTAGAAAATGGCGAAGCTCTAATCGGCATTTTCGCACTACCACCTCACCACGAAGAGGAGTGGTGGAAAATTCTTCCCGAGCATTTGCGCGTTTTTGCCCACATTCCCTTCGCTGAAAAATCCGAAATAAAATTAGTCGCAATCGCCGCCAAAGAACCTGAAAAATCAAAGGACGACATCACTTTAGTTTGCGGAAAAAATGGCCTGATTGAAATCGACGGATTCCACCTCAAAGACTCACGCAGAATTTTGGGCCACTACGCCAAGCCAGCTAAGCTGTAATTGACAAACAAATCTCGATTACAAGGATGCGCCCCCTTCACTTTTTTCCTTTTAAAAACGTCATGTTTTTTAAGAATTTTTCAGGGCAAACAAGACATCCTGAAGAACCAATGGAAGCAGTAAAATCAATCATCTAGACCATGACTAAACGCGTAAATGCTAAGAAAAAATTTAGCAGAAAACTTGGCGGCAGCCTTTGGGGCCAAGCAAAAGATCCTTACTTAAAACGTAACTACAAACCAGGACAACACGGCGCCTCATCGAAGGGCAGAGTCAGTGACTACGGAACTCAGCTTAAAGCTAAGCAAAGAATGAAGTTCTACTACGGCAACATTTCTGAGAAACAGTTTTTCAACACTTTCTCTCTTGCTGAAAAATCAAAAGGTGACGTTAGTGAAAACTTCGTAGGTCTTCTAGAATCAAGACTCGACGTGATTGTTTACCGTGCAAATTTCGTACCAACAGTTTTTGCGGCAAGACAATTTGTCAGCCACAAACATGTTACAGTTAACGGCAAAATCGTGAATATCGCTTCTTACCGAGCTAAGATCGGAGACGTTGTGCAAGTTCGTGAAAAATCTCGCACATTGGCTCTAGTTATCGATGCGCAACAAAAAATGGAACGCGACATTCCTAGCTACATGATGCTCGATAAAGACAATCTTTCGGCAAAATTGACTGAAAAGCCAACTTTCGCTGAAGTGCCTTATCCAATCGAAATGCAACCGCACTTCATTACAGAATTTTACTCGAGATAAAATTTCTAGAGATAATAAAATTAAAAAAGCCCGGCTCCAAAATTTTTTTGGGCCGGGCTTTTTTATTAAAAAAATTTAGCATCAACCCTTACTCATAAGGCTTTTTACGCGGCAAACTTTTAACGATTAAAACTAAAAATTAGTTCGCTCGAACCAAGCTCAGTAATTTTTTTCTTACTTGCCAAATATCAAAATTAACTCGCTTAGATCTGATTTTTTTCGTCGTATTTTTTACTAAATCGACTTTTGCGGACGGCATTACTTCTGCCGACAGCTTGAAAAAATTACGTCCTCGTCGCAAGTATTTTGTAAAAAATAAAACACCGAGAACGATTCAACTCCGCATGGACCCCGGCATTCGCCGGGGTGACAAATTAGGGTAAGAAGGCGACAGTCGAGTAAGAGGATGACGTCGAGTGTAAGAGGATGACGTCGAGTGTAAGAGGGAGACATCTAATAAGAGGGCGACGTCGAGTAAGGGGATGGCATCGAGTAAAAGGGTAACGCAAGTGGCTTTTCTCTCTCTCTTTGTGTCACCCCGTCTTCATGACGGGGTCCATCTTGTCGCAAGTATTTTGTAAAAAATAAAACACCGAGAACGATTCAACTCCGCATGGACCCCGGCATTCGCCGGGGTGACAAATTAGGGTAAGAAGGCGACAGTCGAGTAAGAAGGCGACAGTATAGTAAGAGGATGACGTCTAGTAAGAGGATGACGTCGAGTAAGAGAATGACGTCGAGCAAGAAAGCGACATCTAACAAGAGGATTACGCCTAATAAGAGGATGACGTCGAGTAAGAGAATTACGCCCAATAAGAGGATGACGTCTAGTAAAGGCGTGGCAGTCCGGGGATTTTTTAGGAAGAATATTTTTTGGTGATTCTACAAAATTCTTCGATCGTTAATTCCTCCGGACGTAAATCCGGCCTGATTCCGACCTCATTTAGAATTTCTTCCGGATTTTTAAAAATCGCTTTCAAACTCGACTTCAACATTTTCCGCCGCTGATTAAACGCAGCAGCCACAACCTTCTCGAGCACAGCGAAATCAACATCCCCAAGCGGTTTTTCGCGCGGAATAATTTCGACAATCGCCGAAGTAACTTTCGGCGGCGGCGTAAAAACTTTTGAACCAACTTCAAAAACCATTCGCGTTTTGCACAAAAAATTCACCATTACTGCAAGTCTGCCGTAGTGGTTCTCGCCTGGCTTGGCGACGATTCTTTGCACTACTTCTTTTTGCAGCATTAAGTGTAACGACTCAATCTGTGACGTATTTTTCAGCCACTTAAAAAGCAAAGTTGTTCCGATATTGTAGGGAAGATTGGCGATTATTTTTGAGGGGCGATCAGGCAATTCGAAAGTCAGCGCATCGCCATTAACGATCTCGATTCGATCGCCGTAAAAATCTTGGAATTCTTTTAGCAGATCCAAACATCTCTCATCTTTTTCAACTACGATCAACTTCTTCACGCCAGCATCTAAAATAGAACGCGTGAGACTTCCCGGACCAGGGCCAATTTCAATCACCGTTGAACCCGACAAGTCGCCCGCAGCGCGAGCGATCTTGTCGGTAAAATTCTTGTCGAGAATAAAATTCTGTCCGAGAGATTTTTTAGCGTTTAAGCCGTATTTCTTGATTAATTCAGAAGTCGACGGAAGCACTTAAATCAACTTCTCAGCTTCAACAAACTTAAGCCCGAGAGCATCAGCAACTGCTTTGTAAGTTACCTTGCCATCGATCACGTTAAGACCAGCAAGCAAGTGCTTATCGTCGCGGAAAGCTTTTTCGTAGCCTTTGCCCGCAATCGCCAAAGAGAATGGAAGCGTAGAGTTTTCAAGAGCTTGAGTCGAAGTTCTTGCAACCGCGCCAGGCATGTTAGTCACACAATAATGAACAACTCCGTCGGTAACGTAAGTTGGATTAGAGTGCGAAGTTGGTTTAGAAGTTTCGAAGCAGCCGCCTTGATCGATTGAGATATCAACCATCACTGAACCCTTCTTCATTTTTTTCACCATTTTTGCGGTGATTAATTTTGGAGCAGCAGCACCAGGAACTAGAACCGCGCCAACTACAACGTCAGAATCTAGTGCATTTTTTTCGATATTTGCGATTGAAGCGTAAAGCACTTGAGCAGAATTTCCGAAGATGTCGCAGAGGTAGCGGATGCGTGGAAGAGATTTATCCAGGATCACAACTTCAGCGCCCATTCCGATTGCAACTTTTGCTGCGTTAGTTCCAGAAACACCACCGCCAAGAATCGTAACTTTACCGCGAGCAACGCCAGGTACTCCGCCAAGAAGAACACCACGTCCACCGTTAGCTTTTTGCAAAGCAGTTGCGCCGGCTTGAATCGAAAGTTTTCCCGCAACTTCTGACATTGGAGCAAGAAGTGGAAGTGAACGATCGGCCGCAGTTACAGTTTCAAATGCAATCGCCACGCAACCTGATTTTATCAACATCTTAGTTAAATGAGGCTCAGCAGCTAAGTGCAAATAAGAGAAGATGATTTGACCCTTGCGGATCATGTCACACTCAGCTTTTTGCGGCTCTTTTACTTTCAAAATCATTTCGGCTTTGCCGTAAACGTCTTTTGCAGTCGCAACGATTTTGGCCCCGGCCGCAACATATTGCTCATCAGTAAAATCGATCGCAGCACCCGCGCCTTTTTGTACCAAAACTTGGTGACCAGCAGCGACTAATTCGTGCACGCCAGATGGTGTTGCGCCAACGCGATATTCGTGATCTTTAATTTCTTTAGGGATTCCGATTAACATGATTATTCCTTTGTTTGATTAATGTTAAAAACTTTGATTACGTTACTCTCAGTTGACGTCAGGCTGGGATGCAGCTCGAACTCAAACTGAAAATTCTTTTGCGCTTCTTCAATTTCTTGCGGAAGATTTTTTCCCTTTAAGAACAAGCAATATCCATCTTTTTTAAGAAATTTTTTCGAATGTTCGAGCAAGCCGGTAAGTGGCGCGAGAGCGCGCGAAACGATGCAATCAAATTCAATTACCGCCATCTCTTCGAGCTTGGATTGATGAACAAAAACGCGGTTTGGAGAAAATAATTTTGCCTTACGCAGGAAGTCTGCTTTACGAAAAGATTTTTCGATTAAGTGAATTTCGCGCAGGCCTAAAATCGACAAAACCACTCCCGGGAATCCGGCGCCAGAACCAAGATCAGCAAATTTAGCATTCTTGTTTGGAATGAAGCGCATCAGTTGTGCTGAGTCTAAAATATGCCTTTCCCAAATATCCAAAATCGTCGATTTTCCGATGAAATTGAAGTTCTCATTTTCTTGCAAAATGGCCAAAACGTAATCTTCCAAATTAATTTCTTGAGCTGGCTTGAGCTCACAAAACTTTTTGATTTCGTTGAAAGCGGAATTTTTTTTCAGTTCAATTTGCATTGTAAAAAAACTTAGGGCTAGGTCCAAGGGGGAATCTCGGGGAAGTCCCGGGAGAATGAAGGCGCGGCCTTGTAGGAACGGCTCTTAAACTTGCAATTAAAACTTCGATTTCTATCCCGTGCCCCCCTTGGCACGCCACTTTTTTCCAAATACTGATTTCCTAAATTTATGAATATTTCTCCAATAGTTAAAAAGATTTTGTCGCACTACGAATCAGATAATCCAGGCACTAAAGCAAATTTAGCGCGCATCTTGATGCATGGTAAACTTGGCGGCACTGGCAAAATATTAATTCTTCCAGTTGACCAAGGTTTTGAACATGGCCCAGACAGAAGTTTTGCGATTAATCCTGCTGCTTACGATCCACATTACCATTTCCAACTGGCGATCGATGCAGGTTTGAATGCTTACGCCGCACCTCTTGGCATGATTGAAGCTGGCGCCGATACTTTCGCCGGAGCGATTCCAACAATCTTAAAAGTGAATTCTTCCAACTCGCTTCACAATGGCGGAACCGCACCACATCAAGCTACCACAGCTTCAGTAAAAGATGCTTTGCGTCTTGGTTGTGCAGCAATCGGCTTCACGATTTACCCATCTTCTGACGCAGCTTTCGACATGTTTGAAGAAATTCGCGAAATGTCTGAAGAGGCAAAATCTTACGGTATCGCCACAGTAATCTGGTCTTACCCACGCGGTGGCGATCTTTCAAAAATCGGCGAAACTGCGATGGATATTTGTGCCTATGCAACTCACATCGCTGCACTACTTGGCGCTCACATCATCAAAGTTAAACCACCTACACAAGCCTTAGAAAATCTTGAAGCGATTAAGGTTTACGAAAAAATCAGAATCCCAGTTTCAACTCTTGAAGAACGCATCAGACACATCATCAAATCTGCTTTTGATGGACGTCGTATTGTTGTCTTTTCTGGCGGAACTGCAAAAGGTGAAGATGAAATCTACAACGAGATTCGTCAAATCTACAAAGGTGGCGCGAATGGCTCCATCATTGGCCGCAACACCTTCCAACGCCCAAGAGAAGAAGCGTTAAAGATGTTGGAAAATATCATCCAGATCTACTTAGGAAAATTCTAATTCAGTGTTTTGTGCTTCGTAAATCCAACATGACGAAGCACGAAACGCCCCTTCTCTCTCTCAAAAATCTCTCCATCTCTTTTGCTGATCACCAAGTTGTTCACGATGTTTCTTTCGATCTTTCTGCGCAAAAAATTACTGCGTTAGTTGGACAAAGCGGCTCAGGAAAATCGCTTACCGCCCTTGCCATTCTTGGCTTAGTACGCAAAGCAAAAATCTCCGGCGAAATTTTATGGATACCGCAACAAATGCGGGATAACGCAGACTGTCACCCCGAACTTATTGCGGGGTCGATTGATTTGCTAAAATTAAATGAAGCAAAACTCTGCAAAATTCGCGGCAAAGAAATCGGAATGGTATTTCAAGATCCGAATAGCTCGCTGAATCCTCTGCACAAAATCAGCAAACAAATCACCGAAGCGATTACGATTCATCAGCCAAAAATTTCGAAAAAAGATTTACAAAATCGTGTCGCTGAGTTGTTGAAGATGGTTGAGTTAGAATCTCTCAAAACAAGGCTCGACAACTATCCTCACCAATTTTCTGGCGGACAAAAACAGCGAATAATGCTGGCAATCGCCCTGGCCAATAATCCAAAAATTTTAATCGCCGATGAGCCAACAACGGCGCTCGATGTAAAGATTCAAAACGAAATTCTTGATTTGATTTTACGCCTGAAAAATGAGCTCGGACTTTGCGTTTTATTCATTACTCACAATCAACGCGCAGTAGCAAGAATCGCCGATGAAGTTATTGAAATAAAAAATGGAAAATTGATCAAAAACCCGCTGGTTGAGCAAAGTCGAAACCAAGGAAAGGTTTCTGCTGCTGAACTTGGTTTCGACTTCGCTCAACCGGCGGTCTTCATTTCCGAAGCTTTGAGCTGTGTGCTTGAGGTAAAAAATCTCTCCGTCGCCGTAAAAAAATCTCAGCTACTTTCTGACATAAATTTCTCTCTCAACCTTGGCGAAAATCTTGGTATCATCGGTGAAAGTGGATCGGGAAAATCAACATTGGCTCTCGCTTTGTGTGACCTGATTCCATATTCCGGAGAAATAAATTTTTTCACTGATTCGTCATCGCGAGACTTGCAAGGCAAGTCGTGGCGATCCAGGTCGTCAAATGGATTGCCGCGCTTCGCTCGCAATGACGAAGTTAAAAATCTACGTCGTGAAGTTCAAATCATTTTCCAAGACCCCTTCGGAAGCCTTAATCCGCGAATGACCGTGAAGGATATCATCGAAGAAGGACTGGTGATTCATAAAGCCAAAAACCCGTCGGTTGAGCGAGGTCGAAATCTTGTGAGTTCGGCTTCTTTGTTTAAGCGGCAGGAACCAATCCGTGGTTTTGACTTCGCTCAACCGACGGTGACGGTGATGATGAAAAGGCTACATCTCGATTTAGATTTATTAAACCGCTACCCGCACGAACTATCCGGAGGACAACGTCAACGCGTCGCCATCGCCCGCGCTTTGATTTTAAATCCCAAAATTTTGATTCTCGACGAGCCGACTTCCGCCCTCGACACCTCTACTCAAAATGAGATCATCAACCTCCTCTTAGAAATCCAACAATCTCGCGAAATCTCTTACATCCTGATTTCGCACGACCTCGACGTCGTCGCCCAAATCGCCAATCAGACTTTAACTGTAAAAAACGGGAAAATCTCATCCTGAGATTTTTCTCAGCCCTAGACCCAAGCGGGTTCAATCCTACCTAGATATAAGCCGCCGCGGCTTATATCTTTTATAAAACCCCCTAAAAATGATCACGATTCACGCACAAGATTATCAGAAAGTTCTTCAAGAAGTTCGCTCCTCCATGGCTTTAGCGCAGGACAAGATTGCCCGCAGCAAAGTTGAGATGGCGTGGAAAATAGGAAGGGTGATCGAGAAAACTTTGCCGCAAAGTGATAAGGAAAAATATGGCCAGAAACTTGTTGAGCAGCTGGAGCGCGATGTTTTGATAAGCGCGTCGACTCTCTATAAAATGCATAGTTTTTATCAGAGCTATCCCAGACTTCCGAAGGATGATCCGAAGTTGAACTGGAGCCACTATCGCGTTTTGAGTGGCGTGAAAGATGTAGAAAAAAGGCGGATGCTTGAGGATTTAACTACGCAGAATCTTTTGAGTTCTACCGAGCTGCAAAAGGAAGTTACTAAGAGCAAAAAGTTGGCGCCAAAACCGCAGCAGAAAAATAAAAAAATACAGCCAACTCGGGGCAAAATCTTCACTTACAAAATCGTCGATATCGACAAGCTGGGCAAGGGTTTGATAGCCAAGGTGATAGATTGTGGTTTTAAGATTTTTCGTGAGGTGAAAGAAGTTTTGCCCAAGGATTCGCAAGTTGTTTTCGTCAGCAAAAAAGACGACAAATATTCCCTACAAAAATCCAATATCCGCCCGCAGCAGGTTTATACTTACAAAGCATTTTTGAAGCGCGTTGTTGATGGAGACACACTTCATGCTTACATCGATTTAGGTTTTGGAATGTTCCATGAAGAAACCATCCGCCTCGCCAAAATCAACACGGCGGAGAGTAAGACCGATGGTGGAAAAATAGCGTCAGAAGAGCTGGAAAAAATCCTGAATTCAGTGCCGTTTTTTATTCTCAAAAGCATCAAGACCGACATCTTCAACCGCTACGTAGCTGATATTTTTCTGCCGAAAAATGCTAAAGAAAATGATTTACAGAAGATTGCTGACGAAGGAGTTTATCTTAATCAAATGCTTCTAGACCGCGGCTTGGCTGAGGTTTTTTAGTTTGTTATTCCCATACTAACCCTAATCGCGCTTAAGAACTTCTTTATCCGCCTTACTCCCAGCTGTCACCCCGTCGAATGACGGGGTCCATCTCGTCGTAAGTATTCTTGTCAAAGTAAAGCACGCAGGTGCTACGGCCATGCATAGACCCCGGCATTCGCTGGAGTGACAATCCTTTGCGGCATTTAAAATAAAAAAAT
>CAMBXE010000012.1 GCA_945871805.1 Rhizobium sp. Q54
GGCGTGCGCCGGTCACGGTTTTTGGAGTTTCAGAGCCCACAACTTCTTCCAAAGCATGATTCCAGATCACTTCAATTTTCGGATTTCTAAAAAGACGATCTTGGAGAATTTTTTCCGATCTGAACGAATCGCGACGATGCACGATGTAAACTTTGCTCGCATGATTAGTTAAGTACAAAGCCTCTTCAACCGCGCTATTGCCACCGCCGACGACAATCACTTCTTTGCCGCGAAAGAAAAATCCATCACAAGTTGCACAGCCAGAAACACCAAATCCCTGGAATTTTTTTTCTGATTCTAGACCGAGCCACTTCGCTTGTGCGCCGGTTGCAATCACAACTGCATCAGCTTCGTAAACGTCACCTGATTCGCCGATTAACTTGAATGGACGCTTCGAAAAATCGACTTGCGTAATGTGATCGTGAACAATTTTTGTGCCAACATGCTCCGCCTGTTTCTGCATTTGTTCCATCAGCCACGGACCCTGGATCACCTCGGCAAAACCAGGATAATTTTCGACATCAGTTGTAATCGTAAGTTGTCCGCCCGGAGCATTTCCGTTAATGATGATTGGCTCTAAATTCGCACGCGCAGCGTAAATCGCCGCAGAAAAACCGGCAGGGCCTGAGCCAATGATGGCTAATTTTGTTTTGTGAGTCGTTGTCATTTGAAAAAATGTTTTGTCACCCCGTCGAATGACGGGGTCTTTCTAGTCTTACTCATGAGACCCCGTCATTCAACGGGGGAGTAAGGTGAATGGTTAATTCATGAACATCCCACCATTCACATGAAGTGTGTGGCCAGTGATGTAAGATGCGTCTTCGCTTGCGAGAAAGGCTACTGCTTTAGCAATGTCGGTTGATTCGCCCATTTCCCCAGCAGGAATTTTGTGCAGAATTGCCGCTCTTTGCTGATCAGTTAAAACTTCCGTCATTGGAGATTTAATGAATCCTGGCGCGACGCAATTAATGGTGATGCCGCGCGAAGAAACTTCCTGAGCGAGCGATTTACTCATGCCAATCATTCCAGCTTTTGAAGCTACGTAGTTCGCTTGGCCCGGATTTCCGGTCACGCCGACAACCGAAGTAATGTTAATGATGCGACCATATTTGCGGCGCATCATTTTTTTGATCGCGTTGCGATTGAGGATAAAAGTTGATTTAAGATTCACGTCGATCACGTGATCAAAATCTTCATTCTTCATGCGCAAAACCAAATTATCTTTCGTGATCCCAGCATTGCAGACAAGAATATCGATTTGACCGACAAGCTCTTCAGCCTTGTCAAACAAGGCATCAACCTCTGCCACATCAGATAAATTGCAGGTAAGAAATTTTACATCGCCGCCAATTTCATTGGCCAATTCCTGCAATTTTTCTTCACGAGTTGAAGATAAAACCAATCTCGCGCCTTGCTTAGCTAGAACCTTGGCAATTGCCGATCCGATGCCGCCAGTGGCACCAGTTACTAACACATTTTTTCCGGTAAGTTTGAACATAATTTTTAAGTTATTTGTTAATGATTTCGATTAGTTGGTTCATTTTTTCGATGTTCTTTTTGCTGTAACCGCTGTTACCAAAGGCCTTTAACTCTTCATCTGTCATTGGTGCGGCATTCTCGTTAATCGCTTCGCCATCAACCGCTCCAGCAGATTTTTCTTTGATGATTTCGTCAATTTTATCTTTCAAAAGATCCTCGGATTTAGGCACAACATTGCCAAAATTTTTCGTTGCCGCCTCAAAGAATTTTGTTACGAAAGGATCAACCATCTCACCTGATGTTTTTAATAAACTACGACATTTCGCTTTCTCTAGCCAATCAGGCTCTTTCTTTGTGTCCTTTAATTTATTACCAAGAACTAGGGCGTAGGCATTAAAATAAACCGAATAAATAACTCCAAAAATTAACAAGGTTTTGACGAAACCAAAAAGCAAACCGAGAGAGCGATCAAAAATTCTTGGCATCTTTTTATTCAAAGAATCGCGCAGACCAGAGGTTGAATTAGCGGTAATTAAAAATACCAAAGCGAATAGGCCACTTCGCGCCACTAAATCTAATGCCAACTTACTCTCAAAATAAGGAGAAAGAAGATCGGCGATGTAAGGCGTAAGAAAATAAGAAAGAGAAAGGGAGATTACCCAGTTAAACAAAGCAAAAACCTCTTTCACAAAGCCGCGCAAAATCGCGGTAAGCACAAAAATCGCCGTAAAGGCAAGAAAGATTAGATCGAGAGTATTGAAGGTCGTAGCCATGAATTAAGAAAATAAACGGAAGAATGGGAGATTTTTTACGAACTCTTTTGGCGAGCGCGGCGAACCTTTTTCATTAAGAAAAATTTCGCAAAAAGTTTTTTTATCCCAAGTTTTTTTAGCCAAAAGGTTCTTAGCCAAAAGGTTCTTAGCCAAAAGGTTCTTAGCTTTGGATTTGAACTTTTCGAACTTCATCACTTTTTCGATTTCAACATCAATAAAATTATTAACGTCACCATCTTTTAAAAAAACCGAAACAGCGCGGAAAATAATTTTGCCCAGAGTCGCTCTTTTGGTGTAGTAATTGAAGTCGGTCGATTGATCGCCAATATTTTTCCAGATGAAGTCAGCAATATTGTAACAAACCTGTAAAGCTTGAAATGCAGGCCTTGGGCCCATTTCAAATGAAGTAAAATTTTTGGGATTCAGATAAAAATTAATCAATCGCTGCAACGCAATTTTATTTTCTTTCTCGACTGCAAAACGCGCGTAAAGTGAAAGGCTAATTTTATCGCGAATTTTTTTTCCTTCGAGGCTTCCAAGTAATTCGGCTGATTTTTCATTTTGCGATTCGAAATAAAATTCTGCCAAATCGAGCAAGCCATTTTCGAAAATTAAAGGCAAAAAATTTTCACCAATTCCACAATTTGCTGCAGCCTTCACAAGCGCTTCCTTGCTCCATCCGTCGAAGGCGCAGGTTTGCAAAAATTCTTTGAGGATTTTTTCTTTAGTTTCCAGAGAGTCGAGAATCATTTAGGCGAGATTTAGATTTTAGATTTAGATTTTAGTTTTATCTGCGCGCGCCCCAATTTTCTAAAGTTAAAAATCAAAATGACTACATCTCCAAGTCTACTTCCCGTTCACAAACGTTTCGACGTCATATTTTCGCACGGCGAAGGTTCTTACCTTTTCGACAATAACGGAAAAAAATATCTCGATTTTGGCGCGGGAATTGCGGTGAATGCACTTGGCCATTGTCATCCAAAAATGGTTGAAGCAATCACCACTCAAGCGAAAAAACTTTGGCACGTTTCGAACATTTACAATGGCAACGAGCTCAATAAATACGCGAATAGATTGGTTGCTAATACTTTTGCTGATTACGTCTTTTTCTGCAATTCCGGCGCGGAAAGCATTGAATGCACAATCAAGATGATTCGCCGTTATTTTTACTGCAAAAATCAGCCGAATAAAAATCGCATCATTACTTTCACCGGCGCGTTTCATGGTCGCACGATCGCGACAATTTCTGCCGCAGCGAAAGAAAAATATCTCGAAGGCTTCAAACCGGCGCTTGATGGTTTCGACAATGTTGAATTCGGAAACATCGAAGCGGTAAAAAATGCGATTACCGAAAATACTGCGGGAATACTGATTGAACCAATCCAAGGCGAAGAAGGGATTCGTGTTTCTGACAAAAAATTTCTCCAGGAATTACGCAAAATCTGCGACGAAAAAAATCTTCTCCTCGCCTTCGACGAAGTTCAGTGCGGCATGGGCAGAACCGGCCATCTTTTCGCCCATGATTTCTACGGCGTAAAACCCGACATCGTCGGCACCGCCAAAGCCATCGCCGGCGGCTTTCCGCTCGGCGCATGTTTGGCAACAAAAGAAGCCGCAAGCGGAATGAGCATCGGCGTTCACGGCACAACTTACGGCGGAAATCCAATGGCGATGGCCATTGCCGGCGCAGTTCTTGATTTAATGCTTGAAAAAAACTTTTTGGAAAATGTTAGAAAAATCGGCGACGAGCTAAAATCGGAATTGCAAAATCTTCACAAAAAATTCCCGGATTTAATCGACGAAATCCGTGGCGTCGGCTTAATGCTAGGCATCAAAATCAATGAAAAAATTCCGAATGTTGAAATGACGCAAAAGCTGATCGATCAAGGTCTCTTGGTAATTCCTGCGAGTAACAACGTGATCCGTTTGCTTCCACCGCTAAACATCACTTCAACGCAGGTGAAAGAGGCGATTGAAAAATTAAATAAAGCCTTGTCATCTTCTCAGGCCCTTTAGTGCCAAGGGCGCATGACTTATTTTTTAACCCAGATCCGCCATTCGGGCATGAATTGATCCATTAGTTTGTAGAATTTTTTATTGTGACCGCGCTCGAGCAAATGCACCATTTCGTGCACAACAGTCGACTCTAAAAATCCCAAAGGCTTTTTCGCCAATTCCAAACTAAGCCAGATCCGACGAGCTTTCACGTTACAAGTTCCCCAGCGCGTTTTCATTTTCTTCACGCCAAATTCTGCAACCGCAACACCCATTTTTTCTTCGTATTTCGCAATCATTCCCGGAATGATTTCCTTCAAATGCTTGCGGTAAAAATCATCAATCAATTTCTGCCTTTGCGCCAAGTTCGAAAGTTTTTTAACTTGAAGCTCAATGACGCGATCCTTTATTAACACGCGATTCGCCGCACTATTTTGCAGCAACTCCAACCGAAATTCTTCCCCAAAAAAATAGTGTTCCTCTCCTGAAATAAACTTCTTTGGCAAAATAATTTTTCCTTCGTCGCGCAATTTTCGAATCTGAATCTGACCCTTCTTAATCCAGTCAATTTTCTGCAAAATAAATTCCCGAATCTGGGCAAAACCGTAGCGGGCTGGCGCTGAAACCCTCACCTCTCCATCCGGCACCGAAATTCTAAGATGCAAATTTCTGATTCTTTTTTGGGTAAGAAAAATTTCTATTCCGTCAATTTCGAGTTTTTGTTTTGTGCCGATGTTCATTGAATTACTTAAACTATTTAATCGGGTCATCCAGCCTGCGCGGGAATGACAAAGCAAAATAAGAGCAGCAAACTCCTCATTTTTTACACGCCAACCCTTGCCAACCCTTGATTTCACTGGGTCCAAAAAAATGATCAATTTTGTCCAGCTGGACAAAATCTCATTTTAGCCAGCACTGGCAAGCCTTGAAGGCCGTTAAAATATTTACAGATTTTTCAACCCAGATCCGTCATTAGAATTGCGACAGTATCTCGCTAACCCTTAATTCTTTAACCTCGTTCTCTGCTCCGCTCCGTCAGCGTATGCATGCTACGCTTCCGGTGCGGTGCTCGCTCGAGGCTAATAGAATTAAGGGTTAGTAGAGATAATGGCGTGATTCTAATGACGGATCTGGGTTCAAAATAGCCAAACCCAGATTTCTAAATCCGCTCAATCAGAGAGATTTAGCAAATTTCTCCAACCAAACTACTTGGTCGTGATTTTAAAATTTTCACATCCGCGATTTTTCCGAAATATTTTTTAGCTTCTTCTTCGTTTGCGACGTCGACGATTACCGATTGAAGGTAGGGAGATTTTCCCCAGAGCTGCGTCGCTGCTCGGGTTTTGGCTTTGCCTGGGGCTTTGCGTTCGAAGAGAACGGGCATGGTTTGGCCTTCGGATTGTTGGTTGAATTCGATTTGTTGGTCGGTGAGAAGTTTTTGTAACTCTGCTAGGCGCTCTACTTTTACTTTTTCTTCAACTTGAATTTTAGCGTCGGCGGCTGGCGTTCCTGGGCGAGGGGAATATTTGAAAGAGTAACATTGCGTGAATTTTATTTGACGAATTAGATCCAAAGTGTCGGCAAAATCCTTGTCTGTTTCACCCGGAAAGCCAACGATAAAATCGGAAGACAGGCCCATGTCTGGCTTAGCGGCGCGAAGTTTTTCGATGATTTTAAAATAATCTTGCCTGGTGTGTTTGCGATTCATTCCTTTGAGAACGGCATTGGCGCCGGACTGAATTGGAAGATGTAAGAATGGCATTAATTTTTGGATGTCGCGGTGGGCGGCGATTAAGTCGTCGGACATGTCGCGAGGGTGCGAGGTGGTGTAACGAATTCTTTTTACGGCATCGATTTTTGCGACTTCTTCAACTAATTTTGCGAGGCTTGCAGGCTCGCCTTTTTCGCCTAATCCGTGGTAGGCATTTACGTTTTGTCCGAGGAAATAAATCTCGCTGACGCCTTGATCTACTAGGCGTTTCGCGTCATCCACAATTTTGGAAAGTTCGCGCGAATATTCTGCCCCCCTGGTGTAAGGCACGACGCAGAAAGTGCAGAATTTGTCGCAGCCTTCTTGAATGGTGACGAAGGCCGAGGCCCCAACTCCTGATTTACTTTCGGGCAAAGCATCAAATTTATTGTCGGGAGTGAAATCTAAATTAATTTGCTTCTTCTTTTCGCGGATCATCTTTCCGACTAGGTCTGGTAAGGTTTGGTAGCTTTCTGGTCCGACAATAATGTCGACAACATTCGAGCGTTTGAAAATTTCTTCACCTTCGGCTTGCGCCACGCAACCAGCAACGGCAACAATCATCTGACTTCCATCTTCAGCTTTTTTATTTTTGTGCGGACGGATTCTGCCGAGATCGGAGAATAATTTTTCCGAGGCTTTTTCGCGGATGTGGCAAGTATTAATGATGACCATGTCTGCGCCTTCAGGGCTCTCTATTGTTTCGTAGCCGACATTTTCCATTAGGTCTTGCATGCGGTCTGAATCGTAGACATTCATTTGGCAGCCGTAGGTTTTGATGTATAATTTTTTCATTTTGGATCGACGAATGTTTAACTTGAATTAGTGCCGCAGCGCACGAGAGCTGAGGATGGATCTGGGTTAAACCCAGAGTCGCGGAGAATCATTTGCTTCCCATGATTGTAACGATTTCAAAAGTTGCCGGAACCTTGTTTTGGGCCGTTTTGTAAATCTCGCGATAATTTTCTGAAATTTTATTGAGGAAATTTTTAGTAAAAAAACGTCGGGAGCGTTGGTGTAAAATATTACCCTGCCCCATCATTTTTAAATCTTTGAGCAGATCAAGTGGCTCAGAATATTCGACTAGGATTTTGTCGAATTCAGAAATTGGATTTTGAAATCCAGCCTTTTGCAGCAAGGCTGCAGCGGTTTTAACGTCGATCGTCGGCGGCATGCGCGGCGAGATTCCGCCGTAAATTTCATTTTCGGTTTTGTGCAAAACATGAGCGAGTTCGGAGAGATTTTCTTCGCCAAAAAAGCTGGCAATGAAGATTCCGCCGGGCTTCAAAATGCTTTTAATTTTGATTAAATATTGTGGGATTTCGTTAATGAGGTGGAAGTCGAGATTGCTTGTGATCAAGTCGAACGAATCTTCCGCGAAAGAAAAATCCTCCTCATTAATTTCCAAAATTTTTTCAAATTTACGATTGAGTAATTCCAAATTCTCTTTGATTCGAGTGGCAATTTCCTCTTGTAAAAAATTATTTTTAACGGCGCGGCAACGGTTTTGTTTCAAGAGTTCGCGATCAAATAGCATGAAGAAATTATTAGAATTTTTATTCCCTAATCACTGTCTTTTCTGTCAGGAAATAATCAACAGAGACGCGTTATTTTGTGAATGTTGCTGGCCAAAGCTGCAGTTCATTACCCAGCCAAAATGTTCGATTTGCGCCTACCCTTTTGAGATCGAAATCAAACACATGAAACCTTTCTGCGCAGCCTGTTTGCTTAAGCGCCCGGCCTACGACAAGGTGGTCACAATTTTTCGTTACAATGAAATAATCGGCAAGGCGATTGGCGACTTAAAATACAATGATCAAACTTTTTTGGCGCAGAAATTGGCAAAACTTTTGGGCGAAAAAGCTAAAAGTGAAATTGCTGATTGCGATTTGATTTGCGCGGTTCCACTGCATTTAAAAAAGTTGCGTGAACGTAAATTTAATCAGGCAATTTTGATCGGAAAATATTTGTCGAAGAAAAAATTTATTCCCGATTTATTGTGGCGAGTTGCCGACACTGCGTCACAAGTTTCGCTTAGAAAAGAGCAGCGCGAAAAGAATTTAAAACGGGCATTTTTGGTGAATAAAAAATATCGCAAAGAGCTGTTCGGTAAAAAAATTCTGCTGCTTGATGACGTAATGACAACCGGCGCAACGCTTGAAAATTGTGCGAAGGCATTAAGAAAATGTAGCGTCGAAAAAATTACAATATTAACAATCGCGAAAACAATTTTTGACTAACTGCAATGCGCTTAATTAACGACTTCCTGATCAAATCTTCCTGCAATAAAATTGGTTCCGACGAGTTCGGTAACCAATATTTTTTGCACAAAAAAAATGGCAAAAGATTTGTGATTTACAACGGCGTTGCCGAGCCTTCGAAAGTGCCGATGGAGTGGCATGGATGGCTTCATTACACTACTAATGCTTTGCCAAATCACAGCAAATCTCACAAATTTTCTTGGCAAAAAATTCACTTGCCAAACCTTACTGGAACGAAAAACGCACACATCCCAAAAAATTCAACAAGCCAACAATATCAAGCCTGGAAGCCGGAGTAAAAATGAATAAAACTAGTAATTATTTTGAAATTATCGTCGGAACTTTTGTTCTCTTTTGTGCGATATTTTTCTTCTTCACCTCTTTTCGTAGCGCCCAGGTTGGCGACACGAAGGGCTATTACCTAATTGCTAAATTCGACAATATTGACGGCATTAATTCGGGCAGTGACGTCAAAATTTCTGGAGTAAAAGTTGGTACGGTCGAAGAGCAATTTCTCGACGAAAAAGATTTCCGCGCAACTTTAAAAATTAACATCAGCAACTCGGTAAAATTGCCTTTAGACTCTTCGGCCAAGATTTCTTCCGAAGGTTTACTTGGTTCAAAATTTCTTTCGATTAGCCCGGGCGGAGATGAGGAAAATATTAAAGACGGCGGGGAAATTTTATTCACTCAATCTTCAGTGAGTTTTGAAGATCTCCTCGGTAAATTTATTTTTGGCGACAAAAACAAAAAGGAAGAAAATGACAAAAAATAACCTTTTGATCGCGTTATTTTTTTTATTTTCTAGCGCGGCTTCAGCGCAAGAAGTTGCAATCCCGGAAGATCTTGAGATTGCACGTTTCAGCAACATCGCCCAGCTGCAAATTTTAAATAAAACCACGGCAAAAACTTCTTTGATTGAAATCAGAACTGGTCAAGAAGTTGAATTTGGCAGCATTACCGTTGCAGTTCGTAAATGCTGGCAGGCGCCACTTGATCAAAAGCCGGAAAGCAAAATTTTGGTCGAAGTTTCTGAAGTTAAAAATGAGAAAAATGGCGAAGAAATTTCTAAACAAAAAACTCGTATTTTTTACGGCTGGCTCTTCGCTTCAAGTCCGTCAGTTTCTGGCTTGGAACATCCAATCTACGACATCGTGGCCATGGGCTGCAAAAATAAATAAGTCATGTTGAAAATTTCCCCCTCAATTCTTTCTGCCGATTTTTCCAGACTTGGAGAAGAAATAAAAAACATCGAAAAAGCTGGCGCTGACTACATTCACATCGACGTAATGGATGGAAGTTTTGTGCCGAATCTTACGATTGGCAATGAAGTGGTAAGGTCGATTAGATCGGTTTCTGCTTTGCCTTACGATGTGCATTTGATGATTAACAATCCCGACAATCACATCAAAAATTTTGCCGAGGCTGGTTCAGACATTATTACGATTCATGCAGAAGCCTCGATTCACCTAGATCGCAGTTTGGCTTTGATTAAGTCTTTCGGTAAAAAAGCTGGGGTTTCACTTGTGCCTTCAACCCACGAAGATGTTTTAGATTACGTTTTAGAGAAGCTCGATTTGATCTTGGTGATGACTGTTAATCCGGGCTTCGGCGGGCAAAAATTTCTTTCGTCACAATTGAAGAAGATCGAAAATATCAGAAAAAAAATTGAAAGAAGCGGCCGAAAAATTGAGCTCGAAGTTGACGGCGGAATTAATGAAGAAACTTCTAAACTCGTAGTTTCAGCCGGTGCGGATGTTTTGGTTTCTGGTTCTTACATCTTTGGTTCGAAAAGTTATTCAGAAGCGATTTCTAAACTTCGCTCTTAAGGGCGCACTTCTCGGATCCACGCTTTTGTGAGGATGACGGCTGGAAGATCCAAGAAAATACAACAAATAAATGAAATACGTAATCTACGGCCTGGGCATTTCGGGTCTCTCGGCTGCAAAATATTTGAAACAGGCTGGCAGTAAAGTAATCACAACTGACGACAATAATTCGGGAGAAAAAAATCCTGACGAAATTTCTTACGATTCAAAAACCCTAATCAGCCTCTCTCCTGGTATTCTTCATTCGCATAAAATTTTTGAGACCGCCAAAAAAACTGGCGCAGAAATTGCTTGCGACATTGAAATTTTTTACCGTCTAAATCCACAGAATGACTTCATCGCCATTACTGGAACTAACGGTAAATCGACCACCACTGCCCTCGCCGGTTTTATTTTTAAAGAGCTGGGAGTTTCTTCTGCGGTTGGCGGCAATATCGGCATTCCTTGTTTTGATTTGCCGATGACAAGTGACATGACTTACATTTTTGAGACCTCTTCTTACCAACTTGATCTTCTCACCCAAACTCATTTCGGAATTGCTGCACTTTTAAATATTACGCCAGACCACATTGATCACCACGGCTCGATGGCGGCTTACATTGAAGCGAAGAAGAAGGTTTTTCAAAATCAGACCGAGCAAGACTTTGCACTGATTGATGTCGACAATGAAAATTCTCGGAAAGTTTTTGAGGAATTTAAAAATGACAAAAATTTCCGCGCTAAATTAATTCCAATTTCAACAAAAAAAATTCAGGAAAATGGCGTTTCGTTAATTGCAGGAAAGTTGGTGAATAAAATTTCAGGAGCTGATTCACATCTCGAACTGAAGTCAGAATTTTTGCTAGGTGAGCACAATGACCAGAATATGGCTTTTGCTTTTGCGATTAGTTACTGCTTTGGACTAACTGACGAAAAGAAAATAATTTCAGCAATTCAAAAATTTGAAGGCTTGCCGCATCGTTGCAAAATTGCTGGGCAAAAAGATGGGATTAAATTTGTTAATGACAGCAAAGCGACAAATGCCGAATCGACAGAACCGGCGCTTAAGGCTTTTGAAAATATTTTTTGGATTCTTGGTGGTCGGCCGAAAGAAGGAGGAATCGCGATTCTTGTGCCTTACTTCAAAAAAATTACTAAGGCTTATTTAATTGGTGAAGCGACGAAAGAATTCGCAGAAATTTTAGAAAAAAATTCTGTAAATTTTGAGAAATGTGGCGATTTGGAAATGGCCTTTAAAGCGGCTTATTTTGACGCAAAAAAATCTAGCCTAACAGGAAAAACGATCCTACTTTCCCCTGCTTGTGCATCGCTTGATCAATGGAAAAATTTTGAACAGCGCGGTGATTATTTCTGCAAGCTAGTTGATGAAATTTCTCACTCCTAAAACAGCAAAAAGAATAACGAAAAACTTAACCGTTTTTGCTGTCTTGCTTTTGAGCATTGCGACGATTTTTCTTGCCCCGCAAATTTTCTCAGCCACTCCCACTCAAGATTGCAGTGTGGTTAGTGGCACAGCTATTCCCGGAGATAATTGTTTGTATTTTTATCCGCTGCCTTTGTGCAAGACGATTCCGAGCGCTACTTATTCAATCCCTGCAACATCTATTTTAGCAGCGGGAACAATTCCAAATCATCGGGTGAATTGCGCCGATCTCGTTGACTTACCGCTTTGTAACCAACTTACCGATAATTTTGTTACCGCTTATCCGCTGAAAAATTGCGTCAAAGAATGTTCTGATCCGTCCTTTGCTGACGCTGATCTTGCGCATGTTAGGGGCGCTGATTACGCGGTGCATAATCGAGACTGTATTAGGTTTTGTGATGCTCCTGAAGCCGGAGTCACGGCTAATCCTGGAGTGAATTGCGTTAGCAGAAATTGTCATCAGGTTACGTATGTTGGCACGCCGACGAGTGGCAATGTTGTGCCTAATCCACCGACTAATTGTAACCTTCTTCCCTGCAATCTTCTTACTCCTAACGAGCTGAATGAAGCTAAGTTTAGCGATGTCAATACCAAGAATTATCACTACTGCGACACTAGCAAAAAATGTCTTGAATTCACACAAGCTCAATTGCCTTACATCGTTCCTACCAAAACTTGTCAGCCTCATAATTGTCGAGTTTCTTGCGTGCCTAGCGATACAGACGATGTCTCAATAATTTTATCTAAAGGCTCTGGTTACGTTAGCGATTATCAAAGATTAATTAATTACGGATATGAGGTTGGCTCACAGTCAGACACGCGATGTGTAGCGCAAAGCTGCAAACCAATTATTCAGGTTTCTTACCGTTGTACGCCACAAGCTGACTCTAATCCAGTAATTCCAAATGCTTTATGCGACACCACTGGAGCTGGTAATGCGTGCTCTAGCGGATATTGCTACAAGACGATTGATTGTAATTTAGCAGTCAATGCCAGTAATCAGAATTGCGTCACTGGCGGATCTGATGGAGTTACCATTGGCTCTACAGATGACAGCTCTATCGATTCATGGTTTTATCGGCCTAAGCCGGTAGATACAGCATTAAATAGCAATGGAACCATAAAAGATTTTCATACCAATACTGATTTTACGTCAGGCAGCGTTGGTTATTATGTCAGTCAAATGAGGGGTTATGACTGGGGTTCGCAAGCTAAAATTCCTTTTGGTCTTCTTGGAACGTGGGATCTTGGATATATGCATTCCACTGTATTTGGTGACGGGATTAGATCGCCGGGAATGGCAGATGTTCCTAAGCTTGCTGCTCGCGGTCTTGGCTATGGCTATCTCTGCAGCACGCATGGCAATGTTTACAACGAACCGCGCACTAATACTGCTTACCACAGTGGGTATGTCGAAACTACTTTCAGCAGCAATGATGCTACTCACCGCCTTTCAGTATGTTTAAGATTTACCAACACTTTGGCTTTTGATCACTCTTGTGGCGAAAGAGAATGTTCAGTTACTTGTGCCTTTGCATCTGATGATGGCAAGGGCTGTACCCAGCTTTGTGGATATGACAGATGCGTAACTTTAACAATTAAAGATTCCGATCCTTTCGAATGTGCAATGAGTGGAGCGCTAAGTACTGGCGGGGATACCAGCATAATATCTGGGCCTAACGACGCCGGTAAAGATTGCATGAAGTTGTATGACGGCTACATGCGCTTAAGAGCAGTTAAATACGGTGATTACATTTGCACTTTTCTCGATCTCAAGGGAACGCTTGCCTACGACCCTGATTATTTTGATGGTTCAGAAAAATTATCTGACGGCACCTGCATTACCGGGACAGCAAAAAATGGCAGTTGTACCGGTGGAAAAAATACAAACGACGCGCCCGGTGAAGATGACAAATGGCGCACAGTGATGAGAATTCCATACATCGAGAGCACTCAAGCAGGTGGCCAACCTCAGGGATATCTCGATAAATCTGGTAGTTTATTTCCGGCACAAGAATGCATTAAAACTCCTCATCGCATCACTGTGCCACCTCTCTACAATCTTGCTAATATCAATAATTCATTCCGCATTTTTATTCCTCCGCTCTACGTGTTGAGCTCATCGACTAAAAGAGGGGGAAGTCTCTCTTCCGTGCCAGTAAGTCAAACTCTTGGCGATACAGATTTTCACTACCCAGAAATTACTGTGAGCTTTGGTGCGGCGACTCAAAAGTTGAGTCTTGGTTTTGGTAAAACCGGTTACGAAGAAGCGGCAGCTGCTGATGCACAAGGTAGCGCCACAATAACAACGCCATCTGGTTACTCCGCAGAGGTTTTTGTTCGTAAAGAATTTAACGCTGTCACAGAACGACCAGCATTTTGTCTTTACCAAAGAATTAAGGACGAGAATGGAACTTACTTAAATCCGCAAAAAATCGAATGCGTTAATAGAAATTATCCCGAGATCAATAACTCGGCGACTAAAACTATATTTCCTTCGGTTGATTTTAGAAAAATGGTGATTTCCAGTGACGCAACTAACACCTACAACAGCTCTAAAATCGCTATTCAATATCTCGGTAGCCCCACAAATAATGCCAATTGTAATTCTACCGGCACTTCCTGCTCAACTGCTTTATCGCTAACTAACACAGACCCCACTATCGAAACTTGTGATTCATCAGTTGAAAATCATAAAGTCTGCGTGCAACGCGAAGAATGCACCAAGCTCAATATCGAGTGCATTCAGAATGAAATAGACTTTCACAATGCCGAAATAACGAATCAAGAAACCGGGTCTTTCATCACTATTCGCAACCAATGCAACCTAACTCTTCTGCCGCTTTGCAATGCGAAATTCGGCATTATTTCTTCAGCAACGGCAACAATCACCAATCAAAATCCTGATGGAGGAGGAATCGCAAATGCTTACGGCTGGTTCAATGAACTTTGTGTTACTCAAGGATTTCAGACTAAATTAAAGCGAGTTATTGCTTACCGTGTAGATGGTGGGATCAGGGGTAAATGCATAATTGCCAGTGGCTCAACTGGCGATTGCAGCGCTGGCGGTAAAAGTCCGAATTGCCCTTGTCTCGAATATATTTCTGGAATGAGTCTTGCTGCCGGTCAAATAGATAGGAACGAAACTCCACATGAAGCTGGTTTCTGTATTAACATGCCCTTGCCTCAACTTTGTCCGGCGATTAATCACAATCCGACATCCAATCCTAATGATCCTAATGATCCAAATTATGTCGCCACTTCACTTAATCAAGCGACCTACGGAACCAGTATTTCTCAGATAAATAGTGTAGTTCATATTTCGCATCAATACCGCACATATGGCTCAGCCTCTCCAAACATTCCGTTAGCAGGTCATGCAGAATTTCCGCAAACAATTTTTGGTTTTAATGATGCGCGAGGAGTCTGCGTGGGTTTTTGGAAGCAAGCAACCAACCCCTCTGGTAACGAAGTTCCTCCAACCGCAAGCTGTTTGAATAGCGGTGGTAATGCAGCATGGGGAGCCGTCACTAATGCCTGTATTCGTTACTCATGCGAGGCAAAAACAACATCTGGCATTCAGTCAAATGGAAGTTATCAAGGAAATTATGGCGTTTCAGAGATGGGTGAAGCTAAAGGATTAAGCAACGGTTACGCCACTTGGTCAGCAATCACATCCGCTGATTTTCCTGTAAGCGCAACAGCAGCGAGTTGCATTATTGGCTTTAAAAAAACTAGCGCCACTGCGACATTAGCCAGTCCTGAAACCAATGCTGATCACGCCGCACTTTATTCTCGCATCACTGGATACACAGGAGGCACCTTACCAACAAGACAATGTAACCAACTTGGTCAGTGGCAAGCCACTACAAATAATTGCCAAAGAATTTCTTGTTCCGCAATTAATCCTCCCAACCCATCTGGCTCGGGAGATACTACGAGTTGGGAATTATGGACAAATTCTGCCGGCGCTACTTATCCAGCTGTTAATGCGGCCCGTAGCGCAAGTTTAACAGATGGATCAGCAGTAAAATTAGCGGCAACTTCAACGGGCACTTGTAATAATACTCTCGGCTTCTTCCAGATTGTTGGCGGGGCGGCTCCAACCAGAGTTTGCGACTATCTTGGCAATTGGGGTCCGGTACAAAATGCCTGCATTACTCAATGCGATGCGATTACTGATTCAGCCGTTGCCTCAAATACTAGTAATGGTTATGCCTACTGGCATCAGGCTGTTAACGTTCCTATTTCTGGAGAATTAGCTACTACTACTAACGGCTGTAGCGCCGCTTCCAACCCACAATTTGTTGAAAGCTCAGTATGTAAAACGAGCGGCTTCAAATCATGTGTCTCTGGTCGTATTTTATCTCCATATCCAGCTCTTAACAATAAGTACGGAGCTGCTTACGTCTTGACTGACAGCGCTGCAAACTACATCACAACAATTCCAAATGATGTTACTGCTGACACTAGAACGCCAGTTTATCCAGAGCGCGTTTGTAAATCTGTAGTTGTGGTTGGTGGCTCAGCAAACGTTTGGACTGCAACTTCCTCATCTTGCGTAAATACCTGCCCTAGTTCTACGGATGATCCAAGAATTAACGCCGGTAAAACAAAGCATCCAGCTAGCAGTAATGTTTCAGCCAGAGTTGGCGGCAAGGTTACAATCGATTGGCCATCTGCCTCTTTTGGCTCTTGGGCATATGTTAATTCTCCTTACGACATCACCACTCAGAATGGTTCACAATATTTTTACGGAAGAACTAATGGTTACTACTCTTTAGCCAGATATTGTAACGAAACTACTCACAAATGGGACGCGCCAATCACACAATGCGTTACTAATAATGGCTCGATTAAAATCGGGCCAAGCAATAGCTCTACTAATGCTTTGGCAACCTACGGCCCAGCCACCTTAGGAAGAGTCGCGGTCGGATCACAAACGGTAGCCGGAACTTGCACTGCAGGCGCTTACTCAAATACAGCGGAAAGCACTGTCGCCGCAGCCGTTACATGCTCATACAAGAACGCGACTAACAACATTGATGAAACATACTTCGACACCGGCAGCATTGCGAAATGCACGGCGATGTGCAGAAGTAAAGGCGGGGAGACTTTCGGTAATTCAATAAATCCTTCTTTGGATACTGTGAATTATGTTTATTACCCAGCTGGCACCACTTTAAATTTGAATTGTAAAAGCGGCTTTGGCAGCACTGTACTAACTGGTACAAGTCAAGCTTCTCCTTTTGCCGACTGCGGCAGGTCACCCAATGATCGAAGTGCTAATCGACCTTATGTGATGTGTAATGATGATGGAAATGGAACCTCTTCTTGGAGCACGACTGTTTACAATGATTGCACAGCTTGCAGGAATTGCTCTGGTGATGCTGCAGCCAATGGCTACACACTCTATTGGAGTAAGTATAACCATTACGAGTATGGTGCAGAGGACTATCACTGTACCACAATAGTTAGCTGCGCTACAAATTGCGCCGGATCTGTTAATCACAACCAAACAGCAACATGCAGCCATTCCGATTCATGTACCACACGCAAGGCGAGCAATAGAAAAGATAAAACTTTTAATTCAAGCGCATCTTGCACCGTAAGCTGTTTTGACGGAAAATCCAAATTTACCGCCGCAAGCTGCAGTGGTGACTGCTAGTTGCGGGTAATTACTAATTTTTTAACTTTAAATATGACCCCAACGATCTCAATCATCATGGGCAGCAAATCAGATTTTGCGACTATGGAGCATGCCTGCAAAATTCTTGAGGAATTTGATGTGACTTACGAAACAAAAATTATTTCCGCCCATCGTACGCCGAAGAGGCTCTACGATTTTTGTGAATCAGCGAAAGAGCGAGGAATCAAAATAATCATCGCCGGAGCCGGTGGAGCGGCGCATCTTCCAGGAATGGTCGCTTCAATGACCGAACTTCCTGTTCTTGGTGTTCCGGTTGAAAGCCGCGCACTTAAAGGTCTCGATTCACTTCTTTCCATCGTTCAAATGCCTGCCGGAATTCCAGTTGGATGTTTAGCAATCGGCGAAGCTGGCGCCAAAAATTCTGCACTTTTAGCAATCGCCATCCTCGCCTTATCCGACGACAAACTCGCAAAAAAATTAGAAAAATTTCGCCGGGATCAAACTGCCTCAATTCAAATTAACATTAACTCTGCTAGAGCCAAATATTCGCCAGAAAGTTATTATTGATGCACTCGAGCGATCTGGGTCAAATCTTCATCTCCAAGAAAACTTCAAAGAATTAATATCTAAGCCGTTGATCGATCTTGGATGTAGCGAAGTTATGGCTTTTCTTGAAAATCACGAAGAGGGCAATCTGACTCAAAGTTCAGCTGATTCATCTGACGTAACATGCGCAACAGCGGCGCCCCTTCAAGCCGCAAGAGCGAGATCTAAGTCTTATCCATAAACCAAGCTTTGAATCTAAAAAAACCGGCCTCAAGCCTTTTCATTGCTTGCGAAAATAAGATTTTCGCAACGTTGCGAAAATCTACCTTCATCAATCTAGCTCTTTGAACCATTTTCCGTGAAGAGACCGAGAACAGCAGAGACGATAGAATTAATCCCAATCCCCGCCTCTTCTTGCATCACATCAATTTTATTTTGCTCGATGAATTTATCGGCCATTACGAGGGAGCGAAATTTGAAAGTTTTTTGATCGAGTAAGCCAAAATTCAATAAAAATTGCGTTACAACCGAACCAAATCCACCGACAGAACCTTCTTCGATTGAGATCAAAACTTCGTGATTTTTGGCGAGGTCGGTGATTAATTTTTCATCGAGAGGTTTAGCAAATCTTGCGTCGGCGATGGTTATTTTTAGGCCTTGCGATTCTTCTAAAATTTTTGCGGCGGCGAGCACGTTACTTAAAATCGCGCCGTAGGAAATGATTGCGACCTTGCTGCCTTGCTGGATCAAGCGCCCCTTCCCTATTTCTAAAATTTCATCATCAGCAAAATTTATTTCGGCAGTTGCTTCGCCGCGAGGGAAGCGAAAAGCGGATGGGCGGTCGTTAATTGAGTTTGCGGTGTTAACCATTTTTACTAATTCTTGCCCATCGGCAGAGGCCATCAAAACAAAATCAGGCAAATTAATTAAGTAAGCGATGTCGAACGAGCCCGCATGAGTTGGGCCGTCAGCACCAACAAAACCCGCCCGATCAATCGCAAAACGAACGGGTAATTTTTGTACGGCGACGTCGTGAATAACCTGATCGTAAGCGCGTTGCAGAAAGGTTGAATAGATTGTTGCGTAAGGCTTCATGCCTTCTGTTGCAAGGCCTGCGGCGAATGTGACGGCATGTTGTTCAGCGATTCCGACGTCAAACATTTTCTTTGGATGAATTTTTGCGAAGACATCAAGACCAGTGCCTGAAGGCATCGCCGCGGTAATCGCTAAAATCTTTTCATCTTTTTTTGCCAGCTCAGCGAGACGTGTGCCGAAGATTTTTGAGTAACTCGGAAATTCGGCGACTGTTTTATGCTGTACTCCCGTGCTTTGATCAAACTTAGCGACCGCATGCAATTTATCGCTGGATTGCATGGTCTCAACGTAACCTTTTCCTTTTTGCGTGACGCAGTGAATAAGAATTGGATCTGTCGATTTATCGTTACGAATATTTTCTAGAATCGGAATCAGCACGTCTAGGTTGTGACCGTCGATCGGGCCGATGTAATAAAACCCGAGTTCCTCAAAAATATTTCCGCCCATCCACCATTCCTTCGCCGCCTTTTCTAACTTGCGGGAAAAATGCGAAAGACGGTCAGGAAGTTTTTTGGCAACGTCGCGAATTTTTAAGTAAGATTTCGATGAAGCAGCACGCGAAAAATAATGAGAGAGAGCGCCAGTTGGTGGCGCGATAGACATGTCGTTGTCGTTCAAAATTACGATTAAACGATTGTCGTGGAAAAATTCATCTTCGAGCGCGCCCGCGTTATTTAAGGCTTCGAAGGCCATTCCGGCGGACATTGCGCCATCGCCAATCACCGCGATTACGTGCGATTTTTCTTTCTTAAATTTTTTTGCAACCGAAATGCCGAGAGCCGCAGAGATAGAAGTAGAGCTGTGTCCCGCTCCGAATGGGTCGAACTCACTTTCGGCTCTTTTGGTGAATCCAGCTAATCCTTCAGGTTGTCTAATCGTGCACATTTTTTCGCGTCGACCTGTGAGAATTTTATGGGGATAGGCCTGATGCCCAACGTCCCAAATCAACTTGTCGTGCGGCGTGTCAAAGACGTAATGCAGCGCACAAGTCAACTCAACAACACCCAGTCCAGCGCCTAGATGGCCACCGGTTTGCGACACTGCAGAAATTGTTTCGTAGCGCAATTCATCGGCGAGTTTTTTTATTTCTTCGCGCGAAAATTTTTTGAGATCAACGGGAAGATGAACTTGGTCAAGCAAAGGAGTCTTGCTCATTAATTTATGATTTAGGATTAGATGCGACGAAATCTAAATCATGAATTGTAAATCATAAATCTTAAATGTTTCAGAGCCTAAAATTCACACGCGAGCTCAATTTTTTATTTCTCAGCATCTTGCTTTTTGCAACGGCGATGGGAATTAATTTAGTTACTTTCCCAACCACCTTAAACAGGCACGGAGTTAGTGAGGCAGGTATCGGATTAGCTTTTACCTTGGATGCTTTTGGCGGAATTTTAATTTCGTTTTTTTTGAGTAAAATCGTAGCACGATTGAGCATGATGAAGGCGTTACGCTTGTCGTGCCTCACTTACATCTCGATTATTTTACTAATTTATTTCTATCAAAATTTTTACCTCTGGGGCGCTCTTGCCTTTTTGATGGGCGCGATGTGGTTCGCTTATGTAATCACACGCCAATCCTGGCTTAATATACTTTTGAGAGAAGATCAGCGCGGTGTGGCGATGGGAATCTTTAGCATGTTGATTTCCGCCGGAATTGCTCTGGGGCCTGTGATTGTAAGGTTTAGCGGCGCCGAAAATTATTTGTCATTTACGATTTCTGCAACTTTAGCCGCCCTCTCCTTCTTTTGTTTAAAGCCCCTCGGCAAGCTACCTCAAACCAAACTAGACTCGGAAAGAATCGCCTTAAAAGAATTTTTTAAAAAAAATCCCCGAGTTTTTTTGGCGCGATTTTTTTTAGATTTTCAATCATTTTTTATTCTTACTTTCAGCGTAATTTTTGGAGTAAAAGTTGGCTTATCTTATGAGGCTGCAGGCCTTCTAATCACCGCTTACATGGCTAGCGGATTCTTTGATGTTGCAGTTGGATTTTTTCTTAAAAAATGGAGCCCTTATCAACTAATTAATTTTGGATTTTTAGGCTGCCTCTGCTGTTTTTTAACGGTAATTTTTTTCCACTCTTATGTCTTTTTACTCAGTGTTTATTTTATTTTTGGAATCTTCATCGCCTACATTTTTGTTTCAGTTTTTAAAGCCTGTAACGACGATTACCCGCAAGAAAAATTAGTTGCGGCGAATGCCACTTTTCAATTAATCGGATCTGTCGGATCGCTGTGTGGAAGCTTAGTTGGCGGACTCTTATTCAATCTTTTCGGCTCCGTTGGATTTCCAATCGCAATCATTCTGTGCTGCATTTCTTACCTTACTTTTTTAGTCATTCATGAAAAAAAATATTCGAAATAAAATCAGATTAGGAGTTAATATCGATCACGTCGCAACCATTAGAAATGCACGTGGCGGCATACATCCAGATCCAGTTGCAGCGGCAATTTTAGCGCAAAAATCTGGCGCAGATGGAATCACGATTCACTTACGCGAAGACCGTCGTCACATTCGCGACGAAGATTTACAGAGACTTAAAAAAGAAATTAAATTGCCGATTAATTTGGAAATGGCGGCAACGAAAGAGATGCTAGAAATCGCTCTTAAAACCAAGCCTCACGCGGTTTGTATCGTGCCAGAAAAAAGACAAGAGGTGACAACAGAAGGCGGTCTTGATGTCGTAAAAAATGAAATTTTTTTATGTGAAATGATTAAAAAAATTCACGCCAAAAAAATTAAAGTTTCACTTTTTGTTGATGCCAATGAAGCGCAAATCAAAGCAGCAAAAAGAGTTGGTGCCGACATCGTTGAATTGCATACAGGGGAATTTTGTCACAAAAAAAGCGCAGCGCAAAAGAAGGAATTTTTACAAATTCTAAAATGCGCAGAAATTGCCGAGAGACTTGATCTAGAGTGTCACGCCGGACATGGTCTAGATTACAAAACTGCAGCGATGATCGCAAAAATTCCGCAAATTACTGAGCTTAACATCGGTCACTTTATCATCGGCGAAGCCATATTTGACGGACTTTCGAAGGTGATCAAAAAAATGAAGTCTGTTATTTAGACTGAGGAACGGCCGGAGCTTGGGCTGCTACTTGCGGCTGAACTGCAGGAGCGACAACAGCAGGAGTTACAGCAGGAACCGCGGCCGCCACGGGAGTAATCGGAGCAACCGGAGTAACAACCGTAGTTGGGGCCGCCTCTACGACAGCAGGCTGTATTATTTTACTGGTCGGAGTCATTGCCGTATCATTTGTGGACTTAGCAACAACTGGCTTCTTTTTGATTACCTTATGTTTGATTAATTTCCCTTCTGGACCGTGATTAAATTTATAAAGCGATCCTTCGATTGGCGCTGATTTTACAACTGCAATTTCTTCTGCAGGAGCAGGAGCGACAGAAGCGGGAACATCCTCTTTCGCATCTCCATCTTTCTTCTTGATCAAAACAACTTCCGCCTCGCTCGCTTCAATCTTCATCGCCTCAATTTCGTTTTTATCTTCCTTGAGCGACTTACCTTCTTCGCCAACAATAAGTTTAAATTTCTTAGCAAGAATTTCTTGTTGGGTAAGATTTTTTTGAACGGGCTTCTTTTGAGATTCAACCAGCATTGGCAACTCTTCAACCTTCAGTACTTTAACTTTTTTTCCGTCAGTTTTTAGAACAAATTTTTTGCCATTTAGCGGCTTATTAATTTCTATAATCGGCAGATCTGACCCCGCGATTTTCTTATCTTGCTCGACCAGAAGAGCTGAAGCTAAAAAAGAGGTTTGTTTAACGCGATCAAGATAAACGCTGATCATATCTTGCGCAGCTTTGTTCTCGTGATTTCTAGCAATCGTAAATGATTCAGTTAGCTGACTTTTTAAAAGACCGATTTCCATGAAATTAATGAAATTAAATTTCGTAAACATCGAGCTCAAACATTCGTTACAATCAGACGATGTTGCATGAAAAATTGCTGATTCACCAACCGAATTAACCGCAGCAGCTTGCGCATCTTTTGTCATTAAAAGAGCCACTACATCTTTTTTGCCAGCTAGAGCCGCACGCATTAGTGGCGTCCATCCTTCATTATCCGTAGCATTAATATTGGCGCCATTATCGATCAAAATTTTAGCGATTTCCAAATTACCTTCGCGACAAGCTAAAAGCAGAGGAGTTGCGCCGCCGATATTTTTTTGATTAACTATGTCAGCTCCAGATTTAACAAAAAATTTTACACCGCTAACATCTCCGCTTATTACCGCTGACATGAGAGAGGTAATTCCAGCAACATCTTCTTCGCTAGAATTATAAATATTTTTGATTTGCGCATGAACCGATGGGCTAGCCAGAAGAGTGGCTCCAGAAACGGCAACGAAAAATAATCTTAGATAACGATTCATGTTAATTGCGTATTGAGAAAATATTATAAGGACTGCGACTAGATCTTGTAGGAAGGACTGATTTTTTTTCCAATCTATTTCCAACGATTTTCTAACTCTTGGATTAAAGACTGATTTTTGGGATCGTAAGGTTTTTCAATCCAAGTTTTTGCGCCATGTTTTAGCAAATATTGCACGATAATTTCTTTCTTGTGGCTGTAAGAAATTGCTAGCGCGGTAAAGCCGTCATTATCCATTAAATTTATATCAACACCGTTGGACACAAAAAGATCTACAGCAGGAAGAAAGCCCACTCGCGCCGCATTCATCAAGTAACTACGACCAAAAGCATCGAGATAATTCAGGTCAGCTTTGTTGCTCACAAGCATCTCGAGCAACTTAAAATCTAGCAGCTCAATCGCGATATTAACCGGCGTGTAGCCAAGTTTATTCGCCCTGTTTACGTCGGCACCTTTGGCAATGATCGAGGCAACGATTGGATATCTCCGCATCAATATTGCGTAAGTCAAAATTGTATCACCAAAAGCATTTTGGGCATTAGGATTTTCAACGCCTCGGTAGCTGTCATTAAAGGATGAAACGCTATTCATCGAAATCGCTTTGAACAAAAGATCAACCCTTTCTCTCGGCGTTAAAATGATCGGAATGTGATTATTTTCTTCACTGCGGTAATGATTAAGAATTGGCAATGCCGGCATCTCTTCGCTAATAAAAGGATTTAAATCTTTTTTGCGCGGCATGATTTTTTCTTCAGTATCACCTTCGCTCGAATCAAGCAAGTAGAGGTCGCGTAGCTCATTAAACTTTGCGATTTTATTTTTTTGCTTCTTGGCATTTTCCTTTTTTTGACGCTCCATTTCTGAGCGCTTCTTCAGATTTTTTTTCTTTTGAGCGTTGATGTATTGATTACTCGGCTTCTTGGGTTCGATTGCAGAAGTAGAAGCGGCGGCTGGTTGCTCGATTTTAACTTCCTCAGGTTTTTTTATTTCTTCGGCCTTTTTTTCTGAATCGCCGTTGATGTGCATTAGTTCTTTAACTTTTGACATCATCCCGCTTTTTCCTGCTGACTCTTCTGTCGGAGAGGCTTCAGGCGTTTTTTGCTCTACCGGATTTTGCGCCGCTAATTCTGTTTCGGTAAATTTTTTTACTTCTTTTTTATCGACGTCGTCAAGGCCGAGTGACTCAACATCAATTTTTACCTTAGCTTGATCAAACGGTTCCAACTCTGCTTTCCTAGCTTTTAAATCAGCATTAATTTCATCTAGAGTTTGATTTTCAGCAAAGGCAAAACGCTCGAAAGTGCAGCTAAAAATTAAAATTAGAATGATGCGAAATAACATTATTTTACTGGATCAAAACCACTCTTTTTTGAAAGAGGATGGCATTTAAAGATTCGTTTTACTCCGAGTAAAAAACCTTTGAGCAAACCTTTTTTTGTAATCGCTTCAATCATGTAATTCGAGCAAGTCGGAGCAAAACGACATTTGTAAGAACCAAGAAGCGGCGAGAGAAAAAGTTGATAAAATCTAATGATAAGAAGCGAAAATTTCATTAGGATTTGTGATTATGCGAGACGACTTGCGCGCCTGAAAATAACTGCTTCACCGTGACTCTTACCGGAGATGCCGTCGGAGTTCTCGCTTGATTTTCGGTGTTAACAATGTCGCATAAAACATCGAGCGAAACGCCGCCGTCGAAGCACATGCAAATGGTGTAAGTTTTTTTGTCTAAATCTTTGACGGTCTTGCGATTGATCACTCGAAACCCACCTTTGGCAGAATTTTTACGCGAAAAACGAAACAGACGATTAAGGATTTTAATGTAGGCGTTAACTTTTGGATCTGGATGGTCCGGAATCTCTCCCATCACGATTAAATCATCCATGATTTCGATCAAATAGTCGAAAATCATTTCAGCAGTTTCGGCAGTCTCATCTTCGATGCGTTCAAAAACTTCTGTGAGTAATTTTAAATTTTCTGGAGTGGCCTCGGTCATCGCAATATTTTCAAATTTTTTACTCATGGCTGATTAGTTTTTTGATTTCAGAAAATATTTTATCCTCAAGTCTCGCCTCAACAAAATCGCGGACTCGTGGGATTAAGTTTAAATAATTATGCTTGTTGTCTCGCAGAGAAAGCCGTGAAAAAATTCCGAGAATTTTGACATTACGCTGCAACGATAAAATCGAATAATCGCGGAGAAAAACTTCTGCGTCACAAGCAGATTTTTCTAGGTAAAATTCAAGAATTTTCTGCCGCGTTTTTTTGTCAACATCGCGTCGCGCATCTTCAAGTAGAGAAACCAAATCGTAGGCTGCTGATCCAATCACCGCATCTTGGAAGTCAAGCAGACCAACTCCTTGTGGGATCACCATTAAATTATCCGCATGAAAATCACGCAAAACTAAAACCTGATTTTCTTTGCTGAGAAGATCAAAAATCTTAAACCATTGAAGCTTAAATTCAGCCTTCTGCGCCAAGCTCCAAGAACGGTTTTGTAGGGGCAAATACCAATCTACAAAAAGCCAAACTTCGCGAAAAAGTAGCGCGTGATTATAATTAACAAGACCGGTTGGAGTAGGCAATTTATGCAAGTTAAGCAAAACATCGCCGGCTTTTTCGTAGAGCTTTAACTCTTTCGTAACATCTTGCGCAAGCACCTTCGTGTAGGTGTCATCGCCAAAATCTTCGAGCAATAAAAATCCTGCATTCACATCCGCAGCAAAAATTTTTGGCGCAAAAAAATCGTGAGCGACGAGAAATTCGTCAATCTTCATAAACGGCTTAACATCTTCATGCGTAGGCGGCGCAAACATCAGGATGTAAGTTTGAACAAAGTCTTTTTGGCCAGAAAAAATTCGGTAGTAAGAACGAAAAGAAGCATCGCCGGCAACTTTTTTAATTACGCAATCAGTGATTTGATGAGCAGCGAGAAAGCCACGCGCTTGTTGTTCGTTAAGAGTTGTCGTCATTAAAAGTCTAATTGTGAATACCACTCAACCGGCGCCGCGCCTGGGATGCGATCTTTTAAAATCTCGCCAAAGATTTTGTGAGATTTAATCATGCCGTACCAATCTCTGGCTGGTAAGTAGTGATGCCAGTTGATGTCACCGAAATAATCGAGCACGGAAATCTGACAAGCGGCAGCAAAATCAGCAACGCTAATTTGATCTCCGGCCAGGTATCTCTTACTCTCAAGCAAGTATTCGATATAGCTCAAATGAATATTTAAATTGCCTCTAGCGACTCGAAGAATTTCAGAATTAGGCGAGCTTCCGCCAGATAAATAGCGGTTAAAATAACGTTCATTCAAAACATGTTTGCTGACTTCGTAATAAAATTTTTCATCAAACCAATATTGCAAACGACGCACTTCTGCCCGCTCTGACGCTGATTCGCCGATGAATGATTTACTGCTCTTAACATGCTTCTCTTCGATATATTCAATGATCACCGAGCTATTAACAATCACCGCCGCGTTACTGTTGTCGAAAAGCACTGGCACTGTGCAAGCAGGATTCATCGCAATGAATTCCTTCCGTCTTTCCCAAAAATTTTCTTGGATTAATTCACAGCCGATGTCCTTTGCCGCAAGGTGAACCCTGACTTTGCGCGAGAATGGGCAGATCGGATGATGGTAGAGGCGGTACATGATTTAGATTTTTTAGATTTTAGATTTATTCAGCTGCTTTGAACTCTACGAAAATCTAAAATCAAAAATCTAAAATGACTAAAAAAATTGCCCTAATCGACGGCTACGGCTTTGTCTTTCGCGCTTACCACGCTTTGCCTCCATTGACGCGCCCAGATGGAACGCCGGTCGGAGCGGTTTATGGCTTCACCAATATGCTGATTAAATTACTCGCCGGGCTAGATGTTTCGCATGTGGCGGTTGTGTTTGATGCCGGCGCGAAAACTTTTCGTAACGAAATTTTTTCTAACTACAAAGCCAATCGCCCGCCCTGCCCGGAAGATTTAAAGCCGCAATTTGCAATCGTACGCCAAGCAGCGGAATCATTGGGTTTACCGATCCTCGAAAAGATAGGATTCGAAGCCGACGACATCATCGCCACCATCGCCAAACAGTCGGTAGAAAAAGGTTACGAAGTGCTAATTGTCTCTTCCGACAAAGATCTCATGCAGCTAGTGAATCAGAGCGTCTTCATGTATGACGCGATGAAAAATAAATTCATTGGACGCGATGAAGTGCGCGAAAAATTTTCAGTTGAACCAGAGCAGGTCGTCGACGTTTTAGCTTTGATGGGCGACGCCTCAGACAATGTTGCCGGCGTTAGAGGAATCGGTCCAAAAACTGCAGCGGAATTAATTTTAGAATTCGGAAATCTCGAAAATCTGCTTTCGCGTTTGAGCGAGATTAAACAGGTTAAGCGTCAGCAACTTTTGGTTGAGGGAACAGAAAGTGCAAAACTTGCAAAGCGCCTGGTTTCGCTGTGCTACGAAGTTGAACTTAATGTTGAAATTGACGATTTACGCATTCAAGGATTTGATCCCTACAAGCTAATTTCTTTTCTTGGAGAACAGGGATTTCATTCGTTAATCACCCGCGTCAAAAAAGAATTTTCGATCGAAGATGGAGCCAAAGAAACGCAAAAAACAACGAAGCAAATTTCCCAAGGGATTTTATTTTCCGAAGTAGAAAAAATCGAAATTACTTCAGCGCAAATGGTCGATGAGATCAGGGAAGAGGCACTTTTAAACGGTTTAGTAACAATCGATTATGAATTAGATTTCCTCACAATTTCTACTTACAAAACCGGCTCTGTGCCGAAAGAAATTTTTTATTTTTTGACAAAATCAGAAGTAACTGACCTCTTTGGAATTCAACAAAATCAAGCGCTCAAACTAGATTTACTCGAGAAGATTTTGCGCGATGACTCAATCAAAAAAATATTTTTCGACGCAAAAAAATTCTTCAGAAATTCAAATTTGTCAGTCGTTGGTTTTGAAGATGTTTCTTTAATGAATCACCTTCTTAACTCTTCAGTCAAAAATGATTTTCGTGAATTAGTTGATCTTAATCTTGCTGAAAATTTTGAAGAAAAAGAGTTCGCCGGCATTGAGTTGGCCTGCTTCCGCAACTTTGCTCTGAGTCAACTCTACACCATTCTTGCGCCGAGAATTTCCGAGCTAAAATTAAATGCACCCTACTCTTCTTACGAACTTCCTCTTTTGCCCGTGCTGGCGCAAATCGAGCATGAAGGGATTAAAATCGACACTAAAAAACTGCACGAACTCTCACAAGAATTTGGTAAAAAAATCGAGGAGCTAACGAAAGAGATTTACGCCCAAGCTGATTGCGAGTTCAATATCGCCTCGCCAAAACAGCTCGGCGAAATTTTGTTCGAGAAACTCGGTCTTCAATCGAAGAAGAAATCTAAAAAAACTGGCGCGCTTTCGACTAATGCCGAAGTGCTAGAAGAGCTAGAAGAGCAAGGCTTCGCAATCGCTACAAAAATTCTCGAATTTCGCAAACTTTCGAAATTAAAAAATACTTACACCGATGCTTTGCCGAAAGAAATTAATCCAAAAACTGGCAGAATTCACACCACTCTTTCTCCGATCTCAACCGTCACCGGACGTCTAAGTTCTAGCAATCCTAACTTACAAAATATTCCGATTCGCACTGTTGAAGGTAGAAAAATTCGTGAGGCTTTTATTGCCAAACCCGGTCATCTTTTGATCTCTGCTGATTACTCACAAATAGAATTACGCGTGATTGCCCATGTCGCTAAAATCACCGCGCTGATTGAGGCTTTTAAAGAAAATAAAGACATTCACCGCATTACTGCCGCGCAAGTTTTTGGACTTCAAGAAAATGAAGTAAGCAGCGAAATGCGTTCGAAAGCGAAGGCGATTAATTTTGGAATCATCTACGGAATCAGCGCTTTTGGCCTCGCCAAACAGCTCGATATTTCGCGTGGCGAAGCGGCGGATTACATTCATTCCTACTTCGCGACCTACCCTGGGATTGAAGATTACATGAAGGATCACATCAATTTCGCCAAGCAGCATGGCTACGTCACCACGCATTCCGGGCGCAAATGTTTTCTTCACGAGATCAACAACAAGAACCCGATGCGCCGGCAAGAATCAGAAAGATTGGCGATTAACGCCCCAATCCAAGGCAGCGCCGCCGACATCATTAAGAAGGCGATGATTCAAGTGAGTAAGGCTCTGAATAAAAATAATTTGAGCTCGAAAATCGTGCTACAAATTCATGACGAACTTTTGATTGAAGCGCCTGAATCAGAAGTGGAAGTAGTTTCTCAGCTGCTAAAATCTGAAATGGAAAATGCGGTAAAACTAGATGTGCCGCTGGTTGTTGATCTGAAGGTTGGGGCTAGGTGGATGTAATCGACCGGTGAACTTCTTTCATTTTTTAACGAGCCAACCTCGTGAAGCCTTGATTTCAAAAGATCCAGAAAAAAATTACTTTTTGCCCGCGGGCAAAAAGTTTATTTTAGCCAATGCCGTCACGCTTCCAAGTCACCAAAATTAAACCCAAATCCGTTATTAAAATTATAAGGGTTAGTAGAAATAATGACGTGATTCTAATGAGTGATCTGGGTTAAAACTCAGATTTACATTCAATCTCAATCTTCTTCCCAAAAAAATTCGGAATCACAATTTTGCGCGCGTGCAAACACATGTAATTATTGAGATCTTTTTTTAGCGCTTCTTTTCCGCCATATTTTACGTCATTCACGACTGGATGTCCGATTTCTTTGCAATGAACACGAAGCTGATGCGTTCTGCCAGTAAGCGGCTTAAGCTCGAGTAAAGCGTGGTCAGAAAAACTTTTGAGCAATCTAAATTTCGTAATCGCTTCTTTTCCCTCTTCAAAATCTGGTAAAACTTTTTCGTTTTTTCCCAAAAGTTTTTTGCGCAACGGAATTGAAATCACGCCGATGGTTTTTGTTGGAATGCCACAAACAAGTGCCAGGTAAGTCTTCTCGATGGTTTTATTTTTAAATCCTTCGTTGAGTAAATCTGCTGATTCGTTATTTTTAGCGAGTAACAAAATTCCGCTCGTGTCTTTGTCGAGACGATGAACTAACTGCCATTTTTTCTCTCTGGCAAAATCGTCAACGGAAATTTCAATTCCGCTGCCACCTTGTGTAGCAAGGCCTGAAGGCTTGTTGATCGCAATAAGATTCTCATCTTCGTAAATTATCCAAGACAAAAATTTCTTCATTTTTTCGGAAGAGACTTGCGGTTTTTGTCTTTGTTTGTCGTGACGTTTTTGCAAATCGGAAAAAACATCAATCTTGTCTTCCTCCTGCACTTTGTAGGAAGCATCAACCCTCGCTCCGTTAACTTTTACTTTCTTTTCACGAATTAATTTTTGTGCTAGGCCGAAAGAAATGTCGAATTTTTTGCAGAGGAATTTGTCGAGACGTACTAACTTGTCATCTTGAGCAGGAGTAATTTCTGGCAACCTTGAATGATTAGCGCGCGGACGCTGCGGACGGCGAGAAGAAGTTTTCACGTAATTAATTTGGTTAAATAAAATCCAAAGAACAAAGCCAGGATCGAGAACATTACTGTAGCGAAGGCAAAGAGAAATGCTTGCGAATAATTTCCGGCGGAAAAGAGGCGAAAAAAATCGAGTGAAAAAGCGGAGAAAGTTGTGAAGCCGCCGAGAAATCCAGCAAAAATAAAATTTTTAAAACGCGGATCGATTGCATCAAAATGTTTAATCACAAAATAGTAAGCAATCCCGGCGATCATTGAACCTAGAACGTTCACGAGGAATGTTCCGAGCGGAAATTTTCCAGCTACAACAGAAATGGTAATTAAATAACGCGCTACCGAGCCACAAGCGCCGCCGATTGCGATTAAGAGGAAGTTCATTTGTGGGTAGAAAAAAAATTTGCCGGTCGAGCGAACGTAGGAAGGGTTGAAAGGAATTTAGACGACGATGTTCACCAATTTATCCAAAACAGAAATGACTTTACGGATCTCTTTTCCTTCAATAAATCTTTTTACATTTTCATTGTCGAAGGCCGCTTTTTCGAGATTTTCTTTCGAGGAACCTTTCGGCATTTGAATCACCGCGCGCAGCTTGCCGCTTACTTGCACAGCGATTCCAACTTCATCTTCGACGATTAAAGCCGGATCGAAATCAGGAAATTTTTCTTCGGTAACTAAAGTTTTGTAACCAAGCTCAGCCCACAATTCTTCAGCCAAATGCGGCATGATTGGCGCGATTAAAATCACTAAATTTTTTAGGGCAAATTCCGAAACAGATTCAGATTTTTCGAGCGCATTCGAGAACTCGCGGATCTTGGCGATGGCGCGGTTGAAGCCCATTTTTTCGTACTCGTCTTTTACCGCAGCGATTGTTTTGTGTGTAAGTCTTAAAATTTCCGCGCTCTCTTTGCCGCTTACTCCCTTGGCGTTTGCAACCAATCTCCACAAGCGATTTACATATTTCCAACAACCGTCAATGCCGCTTTCTGACCATTCTAAATCACGCGAAGGCGGAGTGTCGGAAAGCATGAAAAGCCTTGCGGTGTCAGCTCCGTAGGCTTCAACAATTGAAGCTAGCTCAACGGTATTTTTCTTAGACTTACTCATTTTTTCGCTGCGACCAAATATTACTTCTTCGGGTTTTCGCGCAAGAGCATCGGCGGGGAAAAGCCATTTTCCCGTGGCTTTATCTTTGTAAGTGGAGTGACAAACCATTCCTTGCGTAAGCAAGTTTTTGAATGGCTCAGAGATGTCGAGGTAGCCGCATTTTTTTAAGGCTTTGGTAAAAAATCGTGCGTAAAGCAAATGCAAAACTGCATGCTCAACTCCGCCAATATATTGATCTACAGGCATGAATTTATTGGCTGCATCACGGTCGAAGGCTTTGTCTTCGGGCTGAGAAATGAAGCGCAGGTAGTACCAAGAACTCTCGAAGAAAGTGTCAAAAGTATCGGTTTCGCGAATTGCCTTCTGGCCTTTGTAAGTTGTGTATTTCCAGGTTGGATGAAGCGCCAGTGGATTTCCGGCGCCGGTGAATTCTACGTCTTTTGGCAACTCAACAGGAAGCTGATCTTCAGGAACAGGAACTACGGATCCATCTTCCAAATAAAGAATCGGAATCGGACATCCCCAGTAGCGTTGACGCGAAACGCCCCAATCGCGAAGGCGGTAATTAGTTTTTTTCGTCGCCTGATTTTTTGCCGCAAGCTTTTCGAAAACTTTTTCTTTTGCTTCAGCACAAGTTAACCCGTCCAAAAAATCAGAATTAATCATTAAGCCATCTTCAAGATTGGCTTGGCTTGGCGCGTTAATTTCGGCGAAAAGATTTTCGATGATTTCAGCATTTGTTTTGCTTATTTGGTGGAGCTTGCGTGCGGCTGAAGAGATGTCGGCATAGATTCCGAGATTGTCGATTTCGTTAAATTCGGCGCGCGCTGGGTAAGCGAGTTTTTCTGAGGCCAGACTGAATTCTGCATTCACGTCTTCCGGCTTGTTGCCGCGTGCATCAAGACGAATCCATTTTTTACCAAGTTGGTTTTTGCCTAGATAAACCGCGTTAACAGTGTGAATGATTTTGCGGTCGGAAACGGTTTCATCGAGCATCAAAAGTTGATCAGAAAATCCGCAAGGAATTTTCATGCCACGCAAAATCGCGCAAAGTAGCACTGATTTTCCGAAGCAGAATCCAGTCTTTGCTGTCAAGACTTCGCTGGCTTTTAGGGACGGAGTTTGCAGCGAATATTTTTCGTCATCCATGCAGTGATTAATTTCGTCACGCACGAATTCGTAAGCCAATTTTACTAGTTCAACTTCATCTTTTGTTGAGGCTTGAAGGCTGGCTATTACTGCTTTGATGCCGGAATCAGAAAAATTTATTAAATCAGTTTCAGCTAAAAATTTGTCAAGATTTTCGACAACTTGGCGAATAGGTAATTTGTATTTTGTTGCAAATTCGAAGTCGCGTTCATCATGCGCAGGGCAGCCGAATATTGCTCCGGTGCCGTATTCCATCAAAACAAAATTGGCGACGTAAACGTCTAATTTCCAACTTGGATCAAGAGGATGCTCAACTTGTAAATCAATCTTGAAGCCGCGCTTTTCTTGCTTTTCTAGAGTTTGCTCATCGACAGCAGAGCGATTACATTCAGCGATGAAATTTTGCAGTTCAGAATTTGTTTTGGCTAGCTCTGAAGCGATTGGGTGATTTGGAGAAATGCCAATAAAAGACGCGCCAAATAAGGTGTCAGGACGCGTCGTGTAAACTGGAATTGTTTCATTTTTTGCGCTAATTTTAAAATCAACGATCTGCCCTTCGCTCTTGCCGATCCACTTCTCTTGCATGATTCGCACGCGCTCATCCCAGCCGGAAAGATTTTTTAATTCCGACAAAAGCTCTTCAGAAAAATCAGAAACTTTTAAAAACCATTGCTTCAATTTCTTTTTTTCGACAAGCGCACCGGAACGCCAGCCGCGACCATCGATGACTTGTTCGTTGGCGAGAACGGTTTGGTCGATCGGGTCCCAATTAACGTAAGATTCTTTTTGGTAGGCGAGACCATTTTTGATGAAATCTAAGAAAATTTTTTGTTCGTGTTTGTAGTAGTTCGGTAAGCAAGTTGCGATTTCGCGATCCCAATCAATTGAGAGGCCGATTAATTTCAACTCGGCACGCATTTGTTCGATATTTTTAAGCGTCCAATTTTCGGGATGAATCTTGTGTTCGAGCGCGGCATTTTCAGCGGGAAGACCAAAAGCATCAAAACCCATCGGATGCAAAACATTGAAGCCGAGCATTTTTTTAAAACGCGCTAGAGCATCGCCAATCGCGTAGTTACGCAGATGACCCATGTGAATTTTTCCTGATGGGTAAGGAAACATTTCGAGCACGTAGTATTTTTTCTGTGCAGAATTTTCGTCAAATTTGAAAACTTTTTTTTCCGCCCAGATCTTCTGCCACTTTTGCTCAGCGAGCTTGTGGTTGTAATTGGAAATTGCCGTCATTTATTTTTTGTGAAGATGGCTTTTTTTACGAGAGTAGAGGAAATAAAATGCGGTACCGATTGCAAACCAGACAAGAGTAGGCTTTCCCACTTCCTTCATGAGTACATAAATTAAATAACTACATCCGGCTACAGCCAAAGGAGCAATTACAAAAACTGCCGGACAAACGAATGGCCTGTGTAGAGCTGGTCTTCTAACGCGTAAAATAACCACGCCGATTGAAACAATCGCAAAAGCAAAAAGTGATCCGACGCTGCACATTTGTCCCATGACGTGAATCGGCATGAAGCCAGCAACTAGGCACACAATCAGAGTAACGAAGAGACAATTTAGGTAAGGAGTGCCGTGTTTTTTGTGAATCTTGCAGAAGAAAGCTGGAAGCAAACCGTCGCGCGACATGGCAAAGAAAATGCGCGATTGACCAAACATCATCACCAACAAAACCGCGACCATTCCGGCGATGGCGCCAGTTGCAATCATGGCTGAACCTAGATTATTGCCATTGTCGCGAAGTGCGCGCGCCATTGGTTCAGCATTGTTTAGAGTGGAGAAATTTACGATGCCGGTGAGAGTCAGGGCAACTACGATGTAGATCAAAGTACAGACGAGTAATCCGCCAATTAAGCCGATTGGGATGTCTCGTTTAGGATTCTTACATTCTTCGGCGGTAGTTGCGACTGCATCAAAACCCAAGTAAGCGAAAAAAATCATGGCAGCGCCAGATAAGACGCCGTCAAAACCAAATGGGAAAAAGTTGGAATAATTTTCCATTTTGATGTGAGGCACGGCAATGACCAAAAAGAAGAAAATGATCACAAGCTTCAGAGCAACTAGAACGCGGTTGATTAAAATACTTTCACGAGTGCCGTGAAAAAGAAGTAGACCAGTAAAAAGCGCGATTGAAACGGCGGGAAGATTAATTATTCCGCCTTCAGAAGGAGATTTGGTTAGGTAGTAAGGAACTTCGAATCCGCCCTGTTTTAAGATGCCGACAAAATATCCAGACCATCCCGCCGCCACAGTTGAAGCGTTAACGGCGTAACCAAGAACTAGTCCACAAGCAACAAGCCAGGCGATGAATTCACCAAGAACAATGTAAGTGTAAGAGTAAGCACTGCCAGAGACCGGAATGGAGGAGGCAAGTTCGGTGTAAGCAAGACCAACGAAAATGCAGACCAAGCCGGAGAGAGCGTAAGAAATTGCGATTGCTGGTCCGGCATGTTGTGCAGCGGCGATTCCAGTTAAAACAAAAATTCCTGTACCGATCGCCGCACCAATTCCCATCAGCATTAAATCCATGGCGCCAAGGGTTTTCTTCAGCGGATTTTCCCTCGCCTCCTTCATTATATTTTCAAGAGTTTTGGTACGCAAAAGGGCTCTTAGCGATTTCATGAAAGTGTAAATTAAAGATTAAAAGAGAGAAAATTAATCAGAAGCGTTGAGAGCTTCTTCTGCGACTTCAGGAGTAATAAAGCCCTTGGCAAGGAGCTCGTTGATTGAATCTTTCATCTGACACATGCCAATTTTTTTGCTAAGCTCCATGATCGAATTGATCTGCGGAATTTTATCTTCACGGATCAAGTTTCTAATTGACGCATTTGCCAACATAATTTCGTAAGCAGCAATTCTTCCGCCGCCTTTTTTCTTAAGAAGACGTTGCGACACAACGGCCCTAATTGAGCCAGAAAGCATAGTGCGAACCACCGCTTTATCTTCGGCAGAAAATACGTCGATGATTCTATTAATTGTTTTTGCGGCAGAGCTGGTGTGAAGAGTTCCTAAAACTAAGTGACCAGTTTCAGCGGCGGTTAAAGCAAGGTGGATAGTTTCAACGTCACGCATTTCACCAACCAAGATCACATCCGGATCTTCACGCAAAGCGCTTTTCAAAGCGGCGGCAAAAGACGCGGTGCTATTTCCAACTTCGCGCTGGTTAACCAAAGATTTTTTACTTTTGTGAACAAACTCGACCGGATCTTCAATGGTCAAAATATGATGGGAGTGATTGGTGTTAATGTGATCGATTAAAGCAGCGAGCGTGGTTGATTTACCGCTACTAGTCGGACCAACTACCAGAACTAGGCCTTTAGTTGCATTGGACAAACCGCGAATTACTTCCGGCGCATGTAGGGCATCGAGAGTTTTTATTTCAGTCGGAATTTCACGAAAAACAGCCGCTGGACCATTTACAGTACGAAAAGCATTTACCCGAAAACGCATGGTCTCACCGACTTCTATCGCAAAATCCAACTCCATTTTTTCTTGGTAAGTTTTTTTTTGCAGATCTGTCATGATAGACTGAACCATTTCTAGAACTTGTTCAGCCGTTAAGATTGGAGAATTTGGAATCGCAGAAATATCTCCGTCAATACGCAATGATGGGGCTGCTCCAGTTGTAATGTGCACGTCAGAGCATCCTTGCTTCTTAGCGTAGTGGAGAATTTTTTCGATCATATTTTGGTATTGATAAATTCGATGCGTTTTTTGACTTGATCTAGCGGCACAGATTGATTGACATCAGAATATTTACGAACCACTTCAGAGTAGAGATCCAGGGCCTTGGTATATTGTTCAGTTTGATCATAAATCACTGCCAAATTGTATTTATAATCAATGTTTTCGGGATCGAGCGTGATGACTTTTTGCATCAAAGAAATCGCCTGATCATAATTTTTTGCCTTGTTGTAAGCGAGAGCAGCGAAGGCAAGAATACTTGGTGAATCAGGATTTTGCACAGCAAGGCGCGAAAGCAGGTAAGTCGCGTCTTGCGGAGAATCTTCGATTAAAATATCTAGCAAATTTCCGACAACATCTTCTTGATTTTCAACGCCGGATTTAAGCATTTGGTAGTAGAGCACTTTAGCCTGACGAAACTGACCAATTTTTTGATAAACCGTAGCAAGAGCAAATTTAGAATAGGAATTATTTGGCTCTTTTTTAAGTACCTGTTTGTAGAGCTCGATTGCCACTTCATATTGCCCAACCAAAACCGCATTGTAGGCAATTTGCTCTTTTTCTCTCAGCGTGGCTGAACCAACTTTTGAATCTGCAACTACGATGTCGAGCTGACTCGGCGGTTTTGCTTTTTCGTCATTTCCAGCTTTAATATTGATGTCACTTTTTCTGCTGATATTTTTATTTTTATAAAAATCGATTTGTTGACGCGATGACTTGTCGAAGATCAAAGTTTTTTCAATTTCTTTGACGACGTCATTGGTTGAAACGTAATCATCCGCAAAAGATTTTTGCGCAAAAAAAACCAAAAAAATTGTGAAGATTTTTAGGCTAATTCTCATTCTTTTTGTATTTTGTTTTAATGTAGACCATCACCGCCATTACTGATGCTGGAGTGATGCCTTGAATCTTGAATGCGGACTTGATTGTAGCTGGACGAAAGCGACTTAACTTTTCACGCGTCTCGTTCGAAAGACTCTGAATTTTGGCATAGTCAAGATCAAGTGGAATTTTGAGATTTTCATCCTGGCGAAAAATTTCTAAATCACGTGTTTGGCGCTCAAGGTAAGAAGAATAAAGCGCTTCGATTGCAATCTGGTTTTTTGTTGCCGTGTCGATTTGAGAAATTTCTTCAGGCCAAATTTTTTCGAGCGTAGAAAAATTTATTTCCGGAAAAGAAAGAAGAAGAAAAGCGTCGCGAACAACTCCATCTTGTTTTATTGTCACAGCAAATTCTGCGAGTTTTGTTGGCGAAATTTTTAGGCTCGTGAGCAAATTTTTCACTGAGTCGAGACGTGATTTTTTTTCTAAAAATTTTTCTGCACGTTCTTTGGAAACGCAGCCAATCGCCATTCCCATTTCTGTTAAACGCGCATCGGCATTGTCGGCGCGAATGCTTAAGCGATATTCGGCGCGCGAAGTTAGCATGCGGTAAGGTTCGGAGGTGCCAAGACTAGTGAGGTCGTCGATCATCACGCCGATGTAGCTTGAGGCGCGATCCAAGATAAACTCACTGTGGCTAGTTGATTGAGTGAAGTTGAAATCAAGGGAAGGTTTCTGTTTATCTTGGTTTCGACTTCGCTCAACCAGCGATAAACGGCCCGCATTAATCCCTGCAACAATCCCCTGCCCTCCGGCTTCTTCGTAGCCTGTCGTTCCATTGATTTGTCCGGCGAGAAATAATCCACGAATTTTTTTGGTTTCAAGCGTTGGCAATAATTCACGCGGATCGACGAAGTCATATTCAATCGCATATCCCGGCTGCGTGATTACGCAATTTTCGAGACCAGGAATTGTTTTTAAAAACTCAATTTGAACTTCTTCTGGAAGCGAAGTTGAGATGCCATTTGGATAAATTAAATCAGAATCGAGACCTTCCGGCTCTAAGAAAATTTGATGACGTTCTTTGTCGGCGAAACGATGAACTTTATCTTCAATCGATGGGCAATAACGCGGGCCAACACCGTTTATGTGACCACCGTACATCGCAGATTTATCTAAATTATTTTTGATGATTTTGTGCGTCTCAGCGTTGGTGTAGGTGATGTAACAAGAAATCTGCGGCACAGAAATTTTCTCGTTTAAATATGAAAATGGCTGCGGCACATCGTCACTTGGTTGCGGCTCAAGATTAGAGAAATCGATTGAAGATTTTAAAATGCGCGGAGGCGTGCCGGTCTTGAGACGCGAAAGCATGAAGTTGTAACGCTCGAGAGTTTTTGAAAGTCCGTACGAGGGTTCTTCGCCGACGCGTCCAGCGGGAATTTTCTTGTCGCCGATGTGGATCATGCCCCGGAGGAAAGTTCCGGTGGTTAATACAACTGATGAAGTCTTGATGGACCCCGCAACAAGTGCGGGGTGACAAACGAGTGCGGGGTGACAAGTTTGATTTGTTGTTCCGGGCTCTTGATTTGTTGTTCCGGGCTCTTGATTTGTTGTTCCGAATTCTTGATCTGTTATTCCGAATTCTTGATTTGTTATTCCGGGCTCTTGATTTGTTGTTCCGGGCTCTTGATTTGTCACCCCGCACTTGTTGCGGGGTCCGCTAGTTATAACTCCACATACCTTTCCATCTTCGATCAAAATATCTTCAACAGTGTCGAAGAGTATTTCGAGATTTGGATAATTTTCTAAAATCTCATTAATCGCTTTTTTGTAGAGCTTGCGATCAGCCTGCGCGCGCGGCGAGTGAACTGCCGCGCCTTTAGAAGAATTTAAAATTCGAAAATGAATCCCGGCCATGTCGATGGCTTTGCCCATCACGCCATCAAGCGCATCAATTTCTCTGACTATTGTTCCCTTTGCCACGCCGCCAATCGCGGGATTGCACGACATCTCGCCAAGATTTTCTGCTTTTTTTGTAATCAACAAAGTCTTCGCGCCCATGCGTGCGGAAGCACATGCGGCTTCAATTCCGGCATGGCCTCCACCAATTACGATTACGTCAAAATTTGTGAGCGACATGTTAGGATCAGCGCCCTGTATTCTTGGGATTTGACGAAAATGTTGGCCTTCCAAGAAGCTTATTGAGTAAGAAACTCTTCGACGATGCTTTTTCTCCCTCTACAGATTTAATATTTTTTGAATCTTCTAAATCCCGTTGAAAAGTTTCAAAACTTTTCTCTCCCTCAGATTTGTATTTCGGCTTACCCTCATGCGTGCCGTCCGCTACAACTTTTTGGAAAGCGACCGTAACTTTAGCTGTCTCACAACGCTTTTTCATTTCGTCGCAAAGATTCTCGTAGTTAGTTCCAAGAAATTCTTTCGCCGTCTTCCCTTTCATTTCATCAGCAGAAAAGAATTTCTGCACAAATTTCAAATCAGCTTTCTCAATTATTTGCACCTTGGTCTCTTCATTAATCTTACCATCAACATCAAAAATCTTCATCTGTTTTAGTTCTGTTCCATCTAAAAGTTGAATTTCTGGTAATAAAAATTTTGGCTTCGCAACATTGTCATCAAGAACAACGGGGATAACTAGATTAACATTTTGAGCAGCATCGATGACGGCATATTTTTTATTAATATCTTCTAATCTTTGTTTGCGGATGGCTCCAATGGAGCTAGCTACTTCATTAACCACTTCATCGAAGTGTTCGTTATTACAAGAATTAATTAATTCATCTTTTTTAGAGCTGCCATCCTTAAACAGTTTATCTAAAAACTTTATTACTTCTTCTTTCGTTGCTCTCTCCAATGTTGTTTTAAGATTAGCCTTAAAGTCTTCTGAAGTGTTCACCATATCTCCAGAGTTCAGAAGAGGCGTTTTTGTTTCCACTCCAGTAGCATCAGTAACAAGTTTCGAATCCTCGTCTTTTTTACCAATAACCAACCTAGCGTTAGTACCAATCTCAATATCCAAAACCTCTAAATCGCTAGCTTTAGCCTTACCACCAACCAGCTCAAAGATCACCTCCGCATTTCTTCTTAGCTTATCAA
>CAMBXE010000013.1 GCA_945871805.1 Rhizobium sp. Q54
CCCGCAGAGAGCATTGCCAAATATTTCTCTTCGAAGTTTTTTATCTTTCCCGACTTGTAAATTCCATAAAGTGAATTGACCAAGCAATCACCAAATGCGTAAGCGTAAACATAAAAAGGTGAGTGAATAAAATGTGGAATGTAGCACCAGAAAAATTTGTATTCGTCGTCAAATTTAAATGCTGATCCGAGACTTTCTTTTTGAATATCCATCCAAAATTTACAGAGTTGCTCAAGCGAAATTTCCCCAGCCTTTCTCGCTTCATGAACCTTTGTTTCAAATTCTAAAAAAGCGATTTGACGAACTACGGTATTAATCATGTCTTCAACTTTTGCGGCGATGATTAATTTTTTCTTCGCTGAATTTTTTTCGTTTTTAAGAATTTTTTGAAAGGTGAGTTGTTCGCCAAAAACCGAAGCAGTTTCGGCTAAAGTAAGAGGGGTGCCTGCCATCAAGGCGCCTTGCGAGCGCGCCAGGTATTGATGTACGCCATGTCCAAGTTCATGCGCTAAAGTCATCACATCGCGAGTTTTTCCTTGGTAGTTCATTAAAATGTAAGGATGAACCGAAGGAACGCAGGAATGAGAAAAGGCACCGGAATCCTTACCAACTCTGACTTTAGCGTCGATCCAATTTTTCTTAAAAAATATTTCACCGATCTTTCTCATCTCCGGAGAAAATTCTTCGTAAGCTTCTAGTACTAAGTTTTTTGCGCTTTCCCAAGGAATAATTTTATTTTCTGCTTTGCTTAGGGGGGCGTTGCGATCCCAGTAATTCATCACTTTTTTGCCAAGTATTTTGGCTTTAATTTTGTAGTAACGGTGCGAGATGTTGGCGTAATTTTTTTTCACTTGATTCACCAAAAGATCGACAACTTCATCTTCAACAAAATTGCTCAGATTTCTTGATGATATTGGGTTGGCAAAGCCTCTCCATTCATCTTCAACTGCCTTGTCTTTGGCTAGAATATTAGTGATGAAGGCAAAAGTTTTTGAATTTTCTTCGAATGTTTTCCCGATCGATTTTGCTGCATCTTTTCTAACTTTTTCGTCGGGATTGCTCAGTAAATTAAAAATTTCCTGCGACGACAAAATCTTGCCGCGGTAAGAAAATTTTAGATTACTAACTGTCTCGTCAAACAAGCGTACAAAGGCGTTGCAGCCAGTAATATTTTTTTCCAAAGAAAATTTTTCCAACTCATTTGAAAGTTGATATTTTTTGAAAGCGCGACTGTTGCGAATGAAAGGTTGGTATTTTTTTAACTCCAAACTTTTCAGTTTTTTCTCGTCAATTTTGTTGAGTTCGAGCGTGAAAAAAATCAGCTGCGATTCAAATTTGTTCAGCGTTTCCCCGGTGTTTTGGTAGAAAGAAATATTGGCCTGATTCGATAAATCAGCGGCGTAAATCAAGTAAGAGTAGCTAGAAATTTTTCCGATTTGTTCGGAGATTTTTTCATAAGTTTCAATTGCCGCCAAAAGCTGCGAAGCATTGAGTTCAGAGACTTTACCAGTAAAATCCTCGGTAAATTTCTTGCTCGCTTTTTCGATACTTTTTATTTCGAGAGAAATTTTTTTATCTTTCGGCGAAGAATAAAAATCAGCGAGATTCCACTCGGGAACATTTTTTAAATTTTTCATTTTCCAAAATTTGCAATTAGCTCCAAATGCTTGGTGGCATAGAATTGGTCGATGGCGGTGAGGTTTTTAATTTTGAACCCAGCATCAATTAAAATTTTAGCATCGCGCCTAAAGCTTTCTGGATTGCAAGAGACGTAAATTAAATTTTTTATCTGAGATTTAGCAATTTCTAAAACCTGTGGAGACGCCCCATTTCTAGGTGGATTGATGATCACCAAATCGAATAACTTCAATTCTCTTGCGGTTAGTGGCGAAGAAAAAACATCACGAACTGCGCCTTTTATCTTGCTTCCCAAATCATTTGCTGCCGCGTTTTTATTGAGCAAATCAATCATTTTTTGACTGCCCTCGAAAGCACAAATCGACTTTGCTAAATCATGAATTCCAAAAGAATAAGCGCCAAATCCAGCGTAAATATCGGCGACGTGAATTGGTTGCGAAACCCCGCTGCGAATGATTTTAATGATATTTTCAAGCCCTGATTTTGTTGCCTGTATGAAGATATCTGAATCTAGATCAATTTTAAAATCTGTAAAAAAAATCTGATTTTTTCTGAGTAAAAAAATTGGCGAAATGCTGTCTTTAACTCGACTAGAAATGTTGAGATTTTTTTCTTTGGCGAAGGCAATTAATTTTTGAACTTGTGAAAAATTGGGCTCTTTTTTTGCTGTTAGTACAAGGTCTAGACCATTGTCAAATAAGGTTACACTAGCCTGAGAGTAAAAATTTTGTTCTTGAGTTTTTAGGAAATTTTTTAGTGGATAAATCAGCGCTGAAATTTCTTTTTCAGCCGAAGGGTCATTTTCAATTTCAACTAAGTTGTGAGATTTCTCAGTAAAAAATCCGAGACGATTTTTCCCATCAATTTGAAAAGTTACCCTGCGTCGGGAATGTCCACCAACCGAGATCCAGCCAATGTTGGGACAATATTCGCCTAATAATTTTTGCAGTGAATCTTTCTTAGGCTGAGGGAATTGCGTCATTCTTTTTTCTGCGAAATATGCGTGATTTAAGTAGGATGTCCAAGCTTCCGGAGAAGTAGGAAGAGATGAAGTAAATTATTAAACCAACTGAGATCATTGTGATTAATTCAGCTATTCTGTTCAACTCATCAGTTTTAGCAAATAACTCACGAAGCGAGTAAAGAGTAAGTGCCATCGCCAGAGCCGGAATTAAAATCAGAACAAATTTTTTGGCAAAATTTTTCTCAAAACGGAAATGTTTTTTCTTAATCAAATTGAAGATGAGCAAAGTGAGATTGAAATAACTCGAGACCACCGAAGCAAGTACGATACCGATGTAGCCGAAATTCATTACGAAGAAAATTACGTTAAGCACGGCATTGTTGAGCAAGCAAATGAAGGCAATATTCATTGGGGTTCTAGTGTCGCCACGCGAAAAGAATGCTGGCTCCATGACCTTTACTAAAACGTAAGAAGGCAGGCCAAAAGAATAGAACATTAAGGCTTGTGCGACGAAAAAACTTTCCTTCGAAGTGAACGCGCCACGTTCAAAAAGCGACGAGATGATTGGGTAAGAGAGGACAGTGAGAGCTAGAGTGGCGGGGATTACCAAGATCAATCCAACTTCTAAAGCCATGTTTTGTAACTTAATTGCTTCGTCAAATTCGCTAGATTTTATTTTGCGCGATAGTGCGGGGAGTAATGCGATACCTATGGCGATGCCAATCATTGCCAGAGGTAATTGATTGATGCGATCAGCGTAATAAAGGTAAGAAACTGCGCCGGAAATCATGCTGGCGAAGATTGAATCGACGAGCAAGTTGATCTGCATTACATTTGCGCCGATGACCCCGGGCACTAGCTTACGAAAGAATTTTTTGATGTCGGAATTAATTTTTGGAAAGCAGGGATAAACTAAAAATCCGGCTTTGATGGTGAAGAAAAACAACCAAAGAAATTGTAAAATTCCGGCGATGAAAACTCCCCAAGAAAGTGCGTAAGCGTAATTCGGAGCAATTGGTCCGAAAACAAAAACTGAAGCAATTAATGTGCCATTTAAGATGATTGGAGAAGCGGCTGGAACAGCGAATTTATTGAGTGAATTAAGGATTCCAGAACAAAGAGAAACCAAAGAAATGAAGATCAAATAAAAAATTGTGATGCGCGAAAGACTAACAAGAAGCGTTGATTTTTCTGGATCGCTAAAGAATCCGGGAAACAAAATTTTCATGAAAGTCGGCATGAAAATTTGAAAGAGGATGGTGAAAAAAAGTAGGGCGTAAAAAAGCAGAGAAAAAATATTTCTGACGAAAATTTTTTCGTCTTGATCGGTTTTTTTATCTTGCAGTTTTTCGATGAAGATTGGCACGAATGCTGAGTTGAAGGCGCCTTCGGCAAAAACACGACGGAAGAAATTTGGCAAGCGAAATGCGGCAAAAAATGCGTCGGACAACATGGTGACGCCGACATATCGCGCGATCAAAACATCGCGCGCGAAACCAAGAATGCGCGAAAGAGAAATGAAAAAAGAAATTGTGAAGATTGAGCGGAACATTCTGTGAGAGTATTTGTGACTTTTCTCGAATGCGAAAAATCTTTTCGCCGGTTGAGCGAAGTCGAAACCAAGAAAAGTCGTCACTGAACTTTCTTGGTTTCGACTTAGCTCAGCCGGCGAAAGTTTTCGAGATTTAGACTAGAGAGTTAAGAAATTCATCATTCAAATTTTCTGGCACAATTGTTACTGGAACATTTATTTTGCTGCCGATTTTGCCGACGATTTTTGGCAGAACCGTATTGTCAGAAAGCGAATTCTGTGACTTGCCAAAAACAATCATTTTGCAGTCAGCAGTGGCTTTTAATTCACGAATAATTTCAGCGGTGATGTCGCCTTCGCGTATTGAAATTGCTGGAGTGATACCAGTTTCTTTGCAGGCCACATCGATTAATTTTTTGATGCGAACCTCGAGTTGCTGTCTTTTTTCATTACCGATGGCTTTGGCGGCGAAAGGTAAATTTTTGTAAGAGGCTTCGAGAATGGCGAGAATTTGTACGCTAAATCCTGTATTTTTTGCTTTGCAGCAAGCGTAGCGGAGAGCGGTTTCTGAAGCGTTAGTAGTGTCGATGCAGACGATGATTGAGGACATATTATTTACCGATAAAACGAAGGAAGAGATAGTTAGCAAGCCAGCCAGTCACTAGCGCGAACGCCACTGCAACAATCCCATAAAGAAAGGATTCATCGTAGGCAAAATCTAGGATTCTAGCGCTGATGCCAACTTGATTGACGTAAATTGGAATTGATTGGAAGGACAGTAAATTACCCTCGCTAATCAAATAAATTTCGACCGTGTAAGTGCCGCGCGAAATATTTTTTGGAAAATTTAGTAAAACTTTGAACAGAGTTTCATTAAGAAAATCGATTTTATCGGCGCCGCTCGAGTAGAGTTTGTTGTGCTCAAGACGGTCAACGAGCTGAAGCTGAAACTCATTTTTTACATCTTCAGAAACTTCATTATTGCTGTGAAAAACTAAATTATTTTTACCGAGTTCTAGATCGGTAAGAAGTTGGTCAATTCCATCGTTACTGTTGAAGGTGGAGAAGAGTGAATAAAAGCTGGAACTCTCTTTAAACTTTACTCTCTGGCCATTGTACCAGATGCCTGCAAATTTTTGTTTTTTAGTAACAAGAAAATTTTTCTTCGGGCCGCGAACTGCGATAACAATGTCTCCGGCATCACCTCTGGCGCCAAAAAGTAAAATTTTTGCGCCGTTGAATTTAGTGTCGATATTAATCTCGTTGGTGGAGATGCCAGAGATTAGCGGATTAGCGAAAGCTTGCGTTGACGCTAAAAAAAATAAAATAATCGCAAGTTTTTTCATCGTTTTAACACCTCGATTATGTAGAGGTGAGAAGGCTCGGTGAAGAGGATGAAAAGCATTTTGATGCAGACGCCGAGGAGCAATAAAGCCAAGAAAGAGCGCATGCTGTCAGCGTCAACTTTGTAGCCGGCGCGAGTGCCGATTTGGGCACCGATGGCCGAGCTGATGATCATTAAAAATGCGAGCAGGATGTCGACATTATTACTGGTGACCGCTTGTAAAAAAGTTGCGTTACTGGCGATGAAAACGATTTGAAATAGCGAGGTGCCTACCACCATACTTGAAGGCATACGAAGGATGTAGATCATAGCTGGAATCATCAAAAATCCGCCGCCAATTCCCATCAGAGAAACAAGAATGCCAATTCCGGCGCTGAGAATTATTGGAATTAAAATGCTGACAGTGATCTCGGATTTGGGAAAATAGACTTGCCAAGGAAGTCTTTCGAGGCTCTTCAGAAAGCCTCCCTCGGGTTTTTCGGGTTTTTTGTCCCAGGTCACACCATATTTTTTTTCCATCAAAGTACGCACGCTGTCGACTAACATTGTGACCGAAATAGTGCCGAGGAAAATCACGTAGACGAAAGCGATTACGATGTCGATATGGCCAGAGTTTTGAAGAAGGCGAAAAATTGAAACGCCAAAAGTCGAGCCGAAAAATCCGCCGAGCACCAAGAATAAACCCATCTTAATATCGACGCTTCTTTTGCGAATTTGGACTAGTAATCCCGAGACCGAAGCGGCGATGATTTGATTGGTGGAAGTAGAAACAGCAATGGCTGGCGGGATGCCGATGAACATCAAAAATGGAGTCGCTAAAAATCCGCCACCAATTCCAAACATGCCAGAGAGGAAGCCAGCAGAAAGACCGAGCAGCAATACCAAAAGTATGTTTACCGGAATTTCAGCGATGGGTAAGTAGATTTGGAACATTAACTAATGACGGAAATTTTATGGCCGCTGAGATCGAGTTTCTGCAGATCGATATCTTGGGAATCCTTTACTAGAGCCAAAGCGTGTAATTCATTTTTATGAAAAATCGAAGACAGAATTATGCCTACCGATTTTCCTTCGCAATAAATCTCTGAGTTTTTTTCAATCGCGTTCCGCGTCATTCCCGCGTAGGCGGGAATCCAGGAGGTCTTGTTGCTTGCTCCGAGCGCGTTGTTCTGGATCCCCGCCTGCGCGGGGATGACAACATGAAAAATCTTTTTCCTAATCTCGCCGCGATAATGTGTGCGCGCTGTCAGCTCTTGTCCGACGTAGCATCCCTTGTTGTAATCAATCGCATTTAAATCGTCGAAACCGAATTCGAGAATGAAGGATTTGTCGTAAGTTAGATCATTTTCAGATTCGGGGATTTTAAGAGAGATGCGGTTGAAGTGGTAAGTTGTAAGTGAGTCGCAAGTGGCGTTTCCGTAGAGTCGGTGACCGAGTTTTGGATTGCGTGGGTCGAGGAATCCTTGACCGTTTTCATTAGAAATTACTTTGAGTTCGTCATTTTTTTTGATCACGACTTGCGAGCGTAATTTGTAAAAATTTAGCTTTTGAAAAATTTCATCGCGTCGCGCGGCAAGGCAATCCAGCACTAGTTTCTCGCCATCATCGAAAATAAAAAAATCGTAAAGAAATCTGCCTGGAGCATTGAGCATCACGGCGTAAATCAGATTTGTCGCCGAGGTTTTTTCAACATCATTCGTGATTAATCCCTGCAGAAATTTTTTACGATCAGCGCCACTAATTTCAATGATGGCGCGGTCTTTTAAGTGAATCATGCGAGCATTAATTTTAGGTTCTTTTCCAGTTTTTCTAAATCGACAAACAGGCTGCCGTGATGCGGATCTTTGATTTTACTGCGTGATCCAAAATCACATTTCTGGTAAAAATATTTTATCCGCAAAAGGGCAGAAAGTTTGTAATAGTCAGCTGTAGGTAACTCTGTTGCCAGCTCTAAAATTGAAGAATCCTCGGGCATGAAGAAGATGTTGGCAAGTCCCGCCCCGTGCGGACTGACAAGATATTTCGTTTTAGAAAAAATATCGATTTGCTCCTGGTAAGAAAGTTTTTCGGCGATGATTTTTTTGAATCCGTATTTCGCGAGCAGTTCACTCACTTCTCGCTCATTTTCAACGAAACGCAAAACTTGCTCTTCGCGCGAAACGTAAATTTTTTCACTAGCTTCAAAATCATTTCGCAGAGCTTTTCTAATCTGCTCAAAATATTGCTGATTCTGCGGTGGAGCGCTCACCAGAGCCAGTTCTTTTACTTTAATATTTGATTTGCGACGCAGAAAAATAATCTGTTCTTTTTTGATTCCGAACTTGGTAAGCGACGGCAAAACAAATGGATATTTCTGATATTTTTTTGGCAAAAAAAGCAGTGAATTTTCTAGAAGGTTTTTTTCTTTTATGATCAGAAGTTTTTTAAGAGCGAAGACGTGCCAGTGATAATAATTACTCGTCCATTCGTCGGTGATGAGTAAAAATCTTTTTTTACTAAAGTTGAGTTTCGGGAAAATAAATTTGAGAAAAAATCGAAAACCTTTTTGGTATTTTTGATAATTTTCTTCACCGATACAGCTGTCGCGAAAAATTTTAAAATAAGTGAATACAACAGAATTGGTGCTAATTCGAACGTTTTTTAAAAATTTAATTTCAGGCTCAAAATAATTTCCTTCGGTAACATTTTCAAAAATATCGAAGTCAGAATTTGTCGCGTCAAAATTGATCGGCTTTGGATAATTTTTCATTGAGTCGTAATAAATTTTATGGAGATAATTGTGACGAGATATACCCCGCAATTGTTGAGGGGTCGATGCCAAGGTTAAGACGGAAGAATATTTATCAATTTCAGATTTTTTTCCAACTCAGCGAGATCGACGTGAAGGCTGCCCTCGTGCGAATCGGAGGTAATCGATTTGGTATCTTCGCCCATTTCGCATTCTTGGTAAAGGTAATTTACGCCGATGATTTCAGCCATTCTGTAGTAGTCAGTGACCGGCTTTACGGCCTTCGATTTATTTGCGAGCTCCAAAACATAATTACCTTTTTTCATGAAGAGCATATTGGTAAGTCCCGCTCCGTGAGGGCTGATGAGATATTTTGCTTTTGATGAAATCGCAACTTGCTCGGGGTAAGAAAATTTTTCAGCACGAATTTTTTTGAAGCCATAACTCTCAAGCAATGCAACAACTTCTGATTCGTTCTCTACATATCTGCTGCGTTGCCCCTCGCGCGAAATGTAAATTTTATCACCAAAATCTACATCGCTTGCAATAAGAGATGCGTTCTGCCGCAAGGTCTCACAGATTTTTCTGTAAACCCCAACATGATGTTGAGAAACAGCAACGATAGGAACTTCTGCAACTTTAATATTTGATTTTCTGCGCAAGAAAACGACTTGATTTTCTTTGATTCCAAAGGCTTTCAGAGATGGCATTACCATTCCATAATTCTGATATTTTTTTGGCAGAAATAAGAAGGAATTTTTTATTAATCCGGCATCTTGTAACACAACTAAGCGCCCTAGAGCCATGATGTGCCAATGATAGTAGTTACTAGTCCATTCATCAGTGATTAGCAGAAATCTTTTTCTGCTAAAATTGAATTTTGGGAAAATGAATTTGAAGTAAAAACGTAAAAAATTATTTTGATATTTTTTGTAATTTTCTTCGCCGATGCAGCTCTCGCGAAAGATCTTAAAAAATTTGAAAACGACAGAATTATTGCTGATGCGAGCATTGCGCACGATTTCAATTTTTGGTGTCGGAAAAAATTCAAATGGATGATCGACAAAAATATCAAATCTTTTGTCTTTTGGATCGAAGTTAAATGGTGCTCGATATTGATCGCCTGTAGTTCTGAGGTTGTTCATTTTAAAAATTTGAAAGTGATTTCTCCGCTTTTCACCCCGTTATTTGACGCGGTGAAAAGCGGAGAGAGAGTGGGGATATTATGAAAAAAGTTTTTTAATTTTTTTGCGGAGAGATTTTAGATTTTGTTTGAGAGGCACAGAAATTTGCGCGAGTGTTTTGCTCTTTGGATCGAAGTGGCAATTGGGTTTTTTATGGTTCTTGCGAAAGTGTTTTAAGATGCCGTCGAAGAGATAAATTGGCATCCAGCTTAAATTTAAGAGATAGGCTTCGATCGGCTTTCCACTTGGATCCTCAATGGCAAAAAATCTTCCGTCTGGGTTCATGCGAACTACTTTTACATCTTCGCCGAGGGGCAATTTTTCCATCTTCATTCCTTGAGCGCGGCAAAGCAGATCATCGAAAAAACTATCCTCAACTGTCGCGGCGAGCTGAGTCGTTCTGATCTTTTCTTCCTCCTTAAAAATAGCGTAAACTGACATCTCATTGAAGCTGCAGGGAAAGTTGTGGCCCTTCATTGCTCGCTCGGTTTCTTCGAGGAATTCTTTTCGTGAAAAAGCCTCAAGAATTTTTTGATTGTAGCGATGAATTGTTTGGTGATTTCCGAAATATCCTTTGATGCAATTTCCGTTGGATTGCTCGGTGAAATCAATGTCGACGTAACGATTTTCGACTTGCGCGAGATCTTTAAAAATCATGTTGTCGGAATCGAAATGCCAAAATTTTTCGATGTCATGTTTGACTAAAAAATTGTACAAAATGAACCATTTGCGAAAGACAAATTTATTCCAATCTTCGCCATGCTTGTAGCTGTCAAATGCTTGTGAGGTGATAAGTCTGTAGGTGTTATCAAAAGTTTTTAACTCGTCGCCGAAAGCAAAATCTCTGAGATTAAAATGTTTTACCCCGCAGCGCAGTGCGACTTCTTTGTTCGATTCATCGCCGAGCAAAATAATTTCTTTGTTCGGATTAGAAATTTTTGCGCAGTCAAAAACGTAAGGAAGATATTTGCTGAAGCCGTAATGGCAGAAAATTATTGGTAAGTTTTTCATAAAAAGTTTAATCTTTTCGCTGGTTGAGCGAAGTCGAAACCAAAAAAAGATCTGTGCCGAACTTTTCTTGGTTTCGACTCCGCTCAACCAGCGAAACTTTTACAGGAATGACGTTTAGAGTGGGTGTTTATTTTTTTGATACCAGTTCCAAGCATGTTCAACATGCTCTTCGAGCTTTGTGAATCTTGGTTCCCATCCCAAATATTCTTTGGCAAATTTATTGTTGGAAATTACTAAATCTGGATCGCCGGCGCGACGTTTTCCGAGGGATATTTTAAAATTTTTTCCGGTCACTTTTTTAAAAACTTCGACGACTTCTTTGACGGAAAATCCGACGCCATTACCTAAATTTATTTTGACCGACTTGCCAGTTTCTAGTTGCTTCTCAAGTGCCATTAAATGGGCATTTACCAGGTCAGAGACGTGAATGTAATCGCGAATGCAAGTTCCATCTTTTGTTTTGTAATCATCGCCAAAAATTACGAATTCGTCGCGTTTTCCATCGGCAACTTGCGCGAGAATCGGAAAAATATTTGCAGGATTTTTGGTGATTTCGCCGAGCTCTAATTCTGGATCGGCGCCAGTTACGTTGAAATAGCGCAGTGCGCTGTACTTGATCCCGTAGGCTTTGTCGTAACTTTCTAAAATTTGCTCGCCCATCAATTTTGAAAAGCCGTAAGGGTTGGATGGATTTTTTTCGCTCTCTTCGGAGGTTAATTCTGACGTGCCAAAAATCGCCGCGCTCGAGGAAAAAATAAAATTCTCAATCTGTGAATCGACCGCGGCTTGCAGCAAAACATTCATCTTGGCGACGTTGTTGTCGTAATATTTGTGGGGATTTTTTACTGATTCTTCAACTGACTTAGAGCCTGCAATATGAAAGATTGCCAGCGGTTTGTATTTAGAAAAAACCTCCAGCATTTTAGCGCGATCACCAAAATCAGCTTCAACAAATTCTCCGTATTTTACCAACTTACGAAAGCCGGTAGAAAGATCGTCAACAGTGATTGGACAAAAACTTCTCTGTGCTAGAATCTTGCAAAGATTAGATCCGATAAATCCTGCTCCACCTGTCACAATAACATTTTTTTTCATGAGAATTCTAAACGCAATTCACGCACAAGGCATTGGAGGAGTTGATCAAGTTTTCTGCAATTACACGGAAGTTCTGACACAAAATTTATCCCGAGGTGGCCACGAGGTGGCGCTGCTAATTTCTAAGAATGGTAAGGAAAATTACCAAGCTAAAAAAATTTTTAAGCTCAGAAATTTTTCGCAGGTTTTTGATTTTTTACACTTGATATGGATCGCCATTTGCTTCAGGCCAGACGTGATTATTTGCCACTCAAATCGCGTGATGAAATGGATGCGTTTTTTGCCGCTGAAATCAGTGGCGGTGAATCACGGAATTAGTTTTAAAAATTCGCTGCATTGCGATTTTGTGATTAGCATTAATCAGCAAATTGCTGATTTAGTTGTTGCTGCGGGATTCGATGAGGCCAAGTCATTCGTGCTTCCAAACGTGATTAAAATTGATCAGAAGTTTTGCGAGAAAAAATTAAGATCCCCCGGAAAATTCCCGGTGACGATTGGAATTTATGGTCGTCTTGAGCCGAGAAAAGGCTTTGATATTTTGCTTAAAGCCTGCGGAATTTTGCAAAAACACGGCCGTGATTTTCGTTTAAAAATCGGCGGATTCGAAGTGCCGGGAAGTTACGGTTGGCACAACATCACAGACTTAGCCAAAGAGCAGAATATTTCTGAAAAATGCGAGTTAGTCGGAACGGTTTTAGACAAGAAAAAATTCTTTGAAGATGTGGATATTTTTTGTGTTCCTTCGCGCGAAGAGCCTTTCGGATTGGTGATCCTCGAAGGATTTTTATTTTCAACTTTAGTGATTTCTTCTGACAGCGAAGGCGGAAAATTTTTAATCAAAGACGAAGAAAATGGCCTGCTTTTTGCCAGTGAAAATCCTGAAGACCTCGCAGCAAAAATAATAAAAATTTTGGACAATCCAGAAATTTACTCCAACCTCACAAAGCAAGCATTCTTGCGGCTCGAAAAAGATTTTTCTTTTAATTTTCTGAGCAAAGAATTCACAAAAATTCTAGAAAAAATTTCTACATGAAGTCCTTGTCTATTCTGGTCCTGTTGCTTCTAACCTCTTGCACCGCCTTCTGGGAGCCGATGCCAAAGAGTTGGAATTGGGGAATGAAGCCACGCCCAACTACGGGAATACGCGGATTTCCGCCGGCAGATACCGATTACGGCAAGGGTTTTCAGGACGGCTGCGTTGCGGCTTGGGATGCCGTAACCAAAGGCTTAACAGGTGATTTAAAACCTAAATTCGATTACAAGCGTTACACGAAAAGCGCTGATTACGGTAATGGCTGGGGCGATGGCATCGAGCAATGTACCTATATCAATGACTGGGATGTGCTTTAAGCCAAAAGAATTTCAGTTTATAATTTGTTATTGTGAACTAAGCGCTGCAATTCATTGATTTTGCAAATTGAATGCCGCGCTTCGTTCACATTGACAGGTGAGAAAAATTTTATTTTTTTTGATGAGAAAATTTTTATTAAGTACAGCGATATTAATCATGATTTCCTCTTGTCGTATGCCGACGAATTTTGGTTTTTATCAACCTATCACTATGGACATGAATGTTCCTGATGGTCCGCCAGAATTTAAGGCGGGATGGAGAGATGGCTGCAGATCTGGATTGTCAAATGGCAGTTTTCTAAATTCTGCTGTTTATCTAACTAAAGAAGGTCCGTCATTTTCTCCTGTTTATACCCATGATGGGCAATATCGCTCTGCTTGGGGAAACGCCTATTACACTTGCATGGCTTATAGTTCGAACTTCGTAGGTCTTAACTCAATGGAGCGTGCTCCGCTTGGTAACTAAATTGCTCAAAATCATGTTTCGTACCGCGTGTCTATTACTCAGTTTGTTTTTGCTTTTTTCCTGCTCTAGATCCTCGGCTAAGTTCCTTCTGGATCGTCCAAGTAAAGAATTCAAAGAGACAATAGCAGAGAGTTCTCCTGAATTTGCGCAAGGCTGGAAAGATGGTTGCGAGGTTGGAATGTCGTCTGCTAGCAATACTTTTTATAAAATGTTTTATCGCAACAACGCCATCGATGGTTATAAAATGGGAAGTTCATCAGATTACAGCACGGCCTGGGGAAATGCTTTTTGGTATTGTGTTCGTTACGATTCAATCAAACAGAAAAGTGGTATTTGGGGTTCGGTATTTGGCGGATATAAATGATGAGATTTTTATTTCTCATACTCATTTCCGCCAGTTTCGTTTCCTGCAAGATGTTTTCGATACCTGGAAAAATCGTCTTTCTTCCTTTTACGAATTTTAAAGTTCCTCCGGGCACTCCTATATTTCAATCGGGATACAAGGATGGGTGTTCAAGCGTGCTCTATGCTCGGGGAAATATGTTTTATCGTTCACGTTACGAATATCGCTACGATCCAAATATGATCGGCAATACCGAATATAAATTTGGTTACTCAAAGGGATGGGCTTGGTGTTTTTCTAACGTTATTGGTATTTCTCCAAGTGGTGGTCCTATTGGTTCTGCGACTGATTTTGTATCTCCTTATGGCAGAAGTCCGACGTTCGATATGTCTCCAAATAATATAAATAACGCTTGGGGCGGAATGTTCGGCAGTGGACTTTCTTCTCCGATAGATACCAACTCAACTCCGGGTGGGTTAAATGCCATATTTGATGTTTATCAATATGGTATTAGCGGTGGTCAAGCTGGCGCAGGGCAATCTGCATTAGGTGGTAATCCGCTTTGGTCTGGTGAAAGCGGAGTTGGTTTTATGGGGATTTGGTAAATGTTTTTTCGTCTCTTGCTTACAGCGTTACTTCTCACTTCTTGTTCCACTCCAAACTGGTACAAACCTTACGGATACATGACGTTTAAGAGGATGCCAAAAGGCGGCTCTCCGGGTTTTCAACTCGGCTGGATTCACGGCTGTCAATCTGGCTTAGGTTCGCAATTTGGTGGAGGATTATTCATGTATTTTTACACCTGGAGTCGCGATCCAGATATCACTTCAGTCAATCCTGACATCAATAAAATCAGGCGACGTTACAAAAAAGAATTAGTTGGCGTGGATTGGAATAATCGAGATAACATCAATAAAAATTTTGGCGACTATAACACAATTTTTTGGAACGCTCACGGCTTTTGTCACGCGTCAATTTTGGGTGTGTTGCAAATGGCTGAGATGAGGCCGAGCCTTCCAGGCGATGATCGTTATGATCCTGGATATGAGCCGATCGGGAAAGTATGGTCGCTTCACGGTAAGGGTGATACGCGAATCGGCAAAAGCGGGCTCTGGTAATATGAAAATCCTCTGCATCTTCCTCTTAATTTTTTCCCTCACTTCCTGCGCTTCTTACAAACCAATCCTCGATCAAAACGAAAAATTTTTGACAAGTGACGAAGTAGAAAGACAAAAAGAAATCAGTTCCTGCAAATCCGAAGCTGATGAATATTTAGACAAATTAAAAACCACGCGCGCCGCCCGGGAAGCTGGTCGCAAGGCAATAATCGGCGGAGTAGTTGGCACTGCCGTCGGAGCGCTTTCTGGAAGAAATCTTAAATCTACTTTAATTGGAGCAGGGATTGGTGCCGCCGCCGGTGCAATAATCGGTGGCCTTTCAGTTGCTTCCGAAGATAAAGTAAAACCCGACGCGATTAAGCAGCGCTACATTAGTAATTGCTTGGCGAAAAAAGGTTATTCAGTAATCGGTTGGTATTAACTCACTCTTGTCATCCCTGCGAAGGCGGGGATCCAGGAAGTTTCCGCGCGTTGCAATCTCCCTTAGATCCTCGTCTTCGCGGGGATGACGTGGAGAGATCGAGGTAAATTTACAGTTTTAAACAAATCAAAAAATGAGCACAGAAAAAGAAAAAAAACCGGAAGGAATTCGTGTTGCAAAACTAATCGCCGCCTCAGGCCGTTGTTCACGTCGTGAGGCGGAAGAGTTAATCGTGGAAGGGCGGGTTAAAGTGAATGGCGTAACCATTACAACCCCCGCAACATTCATTACCGATCATTCGGTAAAGGTTGACGACAAGTTAATCAACGCCAAGGGCCCTACGCGCCTCTGGCTCTTTCACAAACCTGTCGGTTATTTAACAACAACAAAAGATCCAAACGGACGCAAAACAATTTTTGATTTATTGCCAAAAGATTTGCCGCGCGTGATTGGAGTTGGCAGATTGGATTACAATACTGAAGGCTTACTACTATTGACTACAGACGGCGCTTTAGCGCGTCACTTAGAATTGCCAAAAAACAAATTTGTTCGTGAATATCGCGCACGAGTTTTTGGTAAAATTGATGAAGAAAGAATAAAAAGATTAGAGCGCGGAGTTACTGTGGATGGCGTCAGATATGGCTCGATCAAGGTCGAAGTGGAAGTAGAAAAAGCCTCAAATTCTTGGTTAAAAATTTCTCTGACCGAAGGAAAGAATCGCGAAATCAGAAAAGTGATGGAGCATTTTGGCTTACAGGTGAACAGGTTGATCAGAGTTTCTTACGATGATTTTAAATTAGGAAGCTTGCCAGTTGGACAGGTGTTGGAAGTGAGAAAAGCGGTGGTGAATCAGTTTAAGTTGTAGTTTTGGCGTTCCCGCACACTGTCACCCCGCACCGCACATTGTGGTCACCCCGCACTCATCCCACACACTGTTCACCCCGCACTCATCCCACGCACTGTTCACCCCGCACTCATCACACACACTGTCACCCCGCACGCATCCCACACACTGTCACCCCGCACGCATCCCACACACTGTCACCCCGCACTTGTTGCGGGGTCTCTGGAGTCTCATTCACAAGACCCCGCAACAAGTGCGGGGTGACAGTGTGCGGGAAGTATTATTCCACCAACTTCGCCAATCTTTCCTTCGCCCAAATCCGAAAACGATCGATGTAACTAAACACCGCAGGCACCACGATCAGCGTCAAAACCGTCGAAGAAATTAATCCACCAATCACTGTCACGCCAAGCGAGGTCCTTTGCGTCGCTGATTCGCTGAGGCCAATTGCCACCGGCAAAGTTCCGGCAATCAAAGCAAATGAAGTCATTAAAATCGGACGAAGACGCATTTTTCCTGCAAGCACCAAAGCTTCAGTTCGCGACTTACCTTCCGCAATTAAATGACTGGCAAAATCGACCAGCAAAATCGAATTTTTCCCTGATACCGAAATCAGCATGAAGACACCAAGCATGGCAAAAATATTTAATGATTCGCCAGCAAAAAATAGTGAGTAAGCCGCGCCACACAAGGCGAGAGGAAGTGCTAATAAAATCGTAAAGGGCAGGATGAATGACTCATAAAGACTGGTCAAAATTAAATAAATGAAGAGCACAGCCATGCAAATTGCGACACCCATCGAGTTTTGCATATCTTGCATATTTTCGGAATCGCCGACGAAGATGTAACGAATTCCGGCGGGAATTTTCATTTCATCCTTACCACGAAATTTCGCCTCAACGTCACGCATAATATCGCCCAGACCCGCGCCATTAATAATGCTGGCGTTAATTTGAATGTAGCGACCACGATCCATGCGAGTAATGATAGCATCTTCCAAGCCTTCTTCCGGAACAGCGACGTCAGAAAGTTTGATCAATCTTTGATTGAGATTGGGCACAAACATCGAGCCAAAATTATCGCGAAGATCACGTTGCTCTGGCTTCAGCCGCACTCGAATATCGTACTCCAAACCATCTTGGCGCAATTTAGTTGGCGTGTAGCCCTCAACGTAACCGCGTAATTCATTACCTAAAACCTGTGGATTCACGCCGTAAATTTTCGCCGCATCATCCTTGATGCGCACGCGAAATTCGTTGCGTGACGCCTTGTTGCTAATGTCGACATCTTTCAAACGCGGATCATTTTTTAAAAATTCTAAAACCTTCGCCGCATATTCATCCAAGGCATTTTGTTTGGTTGAAATTAAAAGCAGATTAAAAGGCTGACCACGCGAAACGCCGCTCGAAGGGTCGTAATCTTTGACGATTGGATTGGCGTAAGAAAATTCTTTTAGCTGTGCACGTAATTTTTCTTTGAAGGCTCCGGTGCTAATTTTTCTGATTTTTCCTGGTTTAAGTTTTACGTAAACTTCACCGCGATTAGATTGTCCAGAGCTAGATCCAGAGCTACTTGCCGCAAGTTCCACTTCAGAATTTTTTCTGATAATTTCATCAATTTTTAGCAATGTTTGGGTTGTAGTATCAAGGCTAGAATCGGCCGACAATTCAATATTTACCGACAATTCGCCGTTATTATTTTCCGCCAAAAAAGTTTTTGGGACGAACTTAAACACAACAAGACTGAGCACTAAAATTACTGCAGTTCCAGCAAGAATTTTTCCTGGATGAGCGATAGAAAAACGCACGATTTTTTCGTATTTTTCTTCGAGCATTTTTTGGAAATCGTCGAACTTTTGAAGCATCTTGCTATTGTTAAGGTGATGAGTTTTTTTGCCGGATAAATAAGCGCAAAGCACCGGAATTATTGAGATGGCGACAAATAAGCTAATCAACATCGCAAAGGAAATCGTCAGACCAAATTGCTTGAGATATTGACCAACAACACCCCCCATGAATGAGAGCGGAGTGAACACAGAAATTACCACGGCACTGATCGCCACGACCGCCATTAATATTTCTTTCGAGGCCATGATTGAGGCCTCTTTTGGCGGAATTCCTTGCTCGATTTTTCGGTAAATATTTTCGACCACAACAATCGCATCATCAACAAGCAAGCCAACTGCGAGACTTATAGCGAGTAGCGAAATAATGTTAATCGAGAAACCCGCCAAATACATCAAAGTGAAAGATCCAATCAGCGAAATCGGCAGTGAAACTGCGGTAATTATCGTCGCGCGTGAATTGGCGAGGAAAAAGAAAACTGTCAGAACGGTAAGAATAATCGCCAGCACAATGCTCTCATAAATATCCCTCACATTGTTGCGGATGTACCTGCTTGCATCTTTTACCGCCACTATTTCTGGCTTGCCCTTCATCGTCGCAAAATCACCTTCCATCTTGCTGATTTTCTTTTTCACGCCGTCGACAACGGAAATAATATTCGCATCGGATTGGCGATAAACACTGATAAATAGTGACTTTTTGCCGTTGACGAAAGCGCGCGAAGTTTCGTCTTCTAAAGTATCTACAACTGCGCCGAGATCTGAAACGTGAGTGGGCACTTCATTGGCGAAGAAAGAGACGATGGTGTCTTTGATTTGATCGATTTCGTTGAATTCGCTGGCGCTGCGAAAGATCTGCTCATTTTCACCTTCATCTGCTTTTCCAATCGAAACATTTTGCCCAGATCTAGCGAGCTGGGTATTAACCTGCGAAAGAGAAATCTGGCGGTTACGCAATAATTTTTGGTCGAGCAAAACGTGAATTTCTCTTTTGCGCGCACCAAGAATTTCTACCATTCCGACATTGCTCGATTGCTCGATTCCGGGACGCACATAGTTATCGGCGAGATCAAAAAGTTCGGCTTCGTTAAGATCGGCGGAAAGCGCGAAGGTAGCAACGGGCTGATCGGAAGGATCCATGCGACGAATTACGGGTTCCAAAATATCTTCTGGAAGTTCCGAGCGCGCTTGATTGATTTTGTCGCGAATCTGCTGCTCAGCATACTTAATGTCGACGCCCTGAAAAAGGGTAATGACGATCTGACTAGTATTTTTCATATTGCGCGAAGACAGGCGCTTAATGCCCGAAACCGTAGCGATTTTATCTTCGAGTGGCTTGGAAACTAGAGTTTCAATCTCTGCTGGCGACGCGCCTTGGTAAGTTGTGGCGATGAAAATTATCGGGATGTCGATGTCTGGATAAAGATCAACACTCATGCTACGAAACGAAATCCAGCCAACAGCAACAATGGTGAGCATGATGCTCGTGATGAAGGCTGGACGCTTGATCGAGAGTTCGGTGATATTCATGAAGAGAGTAAAGTTATCTTTAAATTTGACTCGATCTTTCAACGTCATCTCTGCGAAGGCGGGGATCCAGGAGGGATAGTAACCACTCTAAGAGCGCTGTCTGGATCCCCGCCTTCGCGGTGATGACGTTGAAAGATCATAACCGAATTGTTGAACTCGCACAGGGGATGACGAGGCACTTTTTAGAGATGCCCTTAATTCTGATAAAGTCGCGAATTGGCAATCGCTTCCAAAAGTCGGTAAGCGAGCTGCCCTGTTGCGAGTTCAGAATTAGAAAAATCCTGTTCAAAAAGAAGAACTTGATAAGTGGTTGTGCGGCCTTGTTTTAAGCGGATGCGTTCGTTTTCTAATTTTGATTTTTGTGCGGCTTCGATGGCTAAAGAAAGTTTTAAATTTTCACGGTAGCTCGCCATATTTTGTACTAAACTTTGCCAGTCATTTTCTTGTTCTAGCAATCTTTGACGGTAAGTAATTTTGGCAGCGGAAGCTGATTTTACCGCGCCTTCACGAATATCAGAAGTTAGGCCAAAATTAATCGGCATCGAAAATTGCACGCCGATTTTCGAACCAATTCCATTGGGCGCGAAACTACTATCCACGGCCTTGTAAGGAGTATCTTTAATCTGCGTGACCGAGTGCGAGCCATACAAACTCAAGGAAGGCTTGTTATTTTCTTCTTCGAGTTTTGCCGCGGCGACAGCAGCTTTCATTGTTGCTTCATTAGCCTTCACATCAAAACGATCAGAGGCTTTGATTGTTGGAATGAGGAAGGTCTGTAGCTTTTTCAAATCGAAGTTTTCGAGCTTTTCAGGCATTTGATCGAGGTCGACATTTCGTTGTTTGTTAAAAATTTTAATGGCGATTTTTTCATCATTTTCAGCTTGCTTGAGAAAAAGTTGTCGCGATTCAAAAGAGGCTCGAGCCTGTAATACATCTGCCTTCTCGCCCAAATTCATTCTCTCTCTTTTGGTTACGTAATCTAAAATTTTCTTAGCGCTATCAAGAGCGCGACGCTGAATCTCAACGGCTTTACGGGTGTAAACTAACATCCAGTAAGATTTTTCTGAGTTAGTTAATTCGGTGAGAGAAAGTGATTTTGCGGTGAGTTTTTGCGATTCGTTGGCGAAGTAAATCGACTCTTTGTTTGCCTTGGTTGAGGCGCCAAAACGGTTTTGCCACAAAGATAAAGTAAGCTCTAAAGTTGGAGTGCTTTGATAATTCTGAATCGCCAGTCCGGGATTAGCGGCGCTTGAAGCGTTCAGACCGTGATATTTGGTCTTATTCAGCAAGTAATAAACGTTGGTATTTAGACCAAAATCAGAAGTTTGCGAAAAACCAATTTGGTTTTTTTGGTAATCAACTTGCTTGTAACGGAAGAATTGTAGCGCCTGATTTTGTTCGGCGTATGATTTTTCGCTGTAGCCATAAAGCTTAACTGCGGTAACTAAATCAGCCTTTTTCTTAAGTAAGTTGTAGGCTTCGGCATTTTGCGCTGCGGCGTTGTAGTTTAGATTTTGGGTTCTTACTTGATCCAGATATTCTGAAATAGAAAGAGGCCTTTCTTCGGCGTAAGAACCAGCGCTGCAACAAATTACAATTAATGACGTTAGTAAAATTCGTAACATGAAACCCGAAGTTTTTTTCACTAAAATTGAAGAGATTTTTTTTGGAAAGACATTGCCAGAAAGAGTTGCCGTGGCCGTTTCAGGAGGTGCAGACTCTCTGGCTTTGACTTTACTTTTGCAAGAATTTTGCCTGCGGGGAATATCCGGAAAAAAGATAAAACTTTTCGCTGTAACTGTTGATCATAAAATGCGTGAAAGCTCGTCAGACGAGGCTGAATTGCTTGGAAAAATTTTGGCTAAGAAAAAAATTTTTCATCAAATTTTGACGATTCCGCGCAAAAAAATTCCCGAGAAAAATATCGAAGCGAAGTTGCGTGAATTGCGTTACGATTTGCTTAAAAAATTCTGCGTAAAAAATAAAATCGAGTTTTTATTTCTTGGTCATCACGCGGGAGATGTGGCAGAAAATTTTTTAATTCGCCTCTTTCGCGGCTCGGGATTGGACGGATTGTCGACAATGGGAGAGGTTGTTAACTTCAATGAAATCAAGCTCGTACGACCATTGCTAGATTTTGAAAAAGAAGATCTGAAAAAATTTCTGCGCGCGAAAAAAGTGAAGTGGTTTGAAGACGAAACGAATTCCGACGAGAAATTTTTGCGCAACAAAATCCGCAATTTTTTAGAAACTTTGCCCGAAACAAATCTGATTCAAAAACGCATCAAAAATGCCTCCGATGAAATCGCTAAAATGCGTGATTTTTTTGACGAGGTGATGTGGCGTGAGACCAAAGAAATTGTGGTTTTTGAAGATGAGAGAGTTTTGATTAATCGTAAAAAATTTCGTGAACTCGACGAAAAAATCGCTCTCAAAATTTTGGCCTTCGCCTTGATGAAAATCGGTAAAAAAAATTACAAACCGCGTCGTGAAAAACTGGAAAGATTTTACGAATATTTAGTAGCAGATGATGCGTTAAAGTTGCGTAATTTCTACGGCTGCACGGCCAAAAAATTCGACGCAGAGAGCGTAATTATTTTTCCACAAACTTAATCCCGACACTCGCTGTTTGAGCGAAGTCGAAACCTCTGAAGTCTTATTCACCAGGTTTCGACTCCGCTCAACCAGCGGAGGTTATGACTTCGCGAACTTCTGCCGAAGAATTTGTTGAAGTTAAAAGGTATTTCTAAGGAATAAAAACGTCTGCCGGTTGAGCGAAGTCGAAACCTCTGAAGTCTTATTCACCAGGTTTCGACTCCGCTCAACCAGCGGAAAAAATTAAAAAAAGTGACCAAATTCGACGTAGTAATAATCGGCGCTGGTGCCGCAGGATTAATGTGCGCACTAACCGCAGGACAGCGCGGTCGCAAGGTTCTGCTTCTCGACCATTCCAAAGCAGTTGGTGAAAAAATCCGCATTTCCGGTGGTGGCAGATGCAACTTCAGCAATCTCTACACCGCTCCAAAAAATTTCATTTCACACAATTCGCATTTCTGCGTTTCAGCTTTGAATCGCTTCACCCAACAGGACTTCATTTCCTTAGTAAAAAAACACGAAATCGCCTTTCATGAAAAAACTTTAGGCCAGCTTTTTTGCGACATTTCGTCGCGACAAATTATTGAAATGCTTTTGCAAGAATGTGCCGCGGGATCAGTTGAAATCAGGCTTGAAACTTCTGCCGGCAAAATAAAAAAATCAGAAAATTTCTTCGAAATCGAAGTTGAAAATGCCACCACAAATGCCGCCAAAAAAGAATTAGTGCAGAGCGAATCTCTAGTGATTGCGACGGGCGGTTTGTCGATTCCAAAAATGGGCGCAACTGGCTTTGGCTATGATGTTGCACGGCAATTTGGCTTAAAAATTAAGCAAACAATTCCCGCTCTCGTGCCTCTAACTTTGGCAGAAGAAATTTTGTGCGAGACTAAAAATCTCTCTGGAGTTGCGGTCGACGCAATCGTCTCCTGCGGCAAAATATCTTTTCGTGAAGCAATCTTATTCACCCATCGCGGACTGAGTGGCCCGGCTATTCTACAGATTTCGTCCTACTGGAAACACGGCGAAAAAATCGTGATTAATTTACTGCCAGAAATTGATATTTTTGCACAATTACAAGAAGCGAAAAAGTCGCAACCACGACAACAATTAATGAATTTTTTCGCGCAGTTTTTACCAAAAAGTTTGGCGGGTTTTTTAGCGTCACAAGTGAATCATCCGGGAAATCTCAGTGACCTTTCCAACAAAAAAATCCAAGAAATTTCTGACTTAATAAATCGCTGGACCCTTACCCCAAATGGCACGGAAGGCTACGCCAAAGCTGAAGTAACCTCGGGCGGAATCGACACCAACGAAATTTCCTCCAAAACTTTTGAAGCCAAATCTGTGCCAAATTTATTTTTCATCGGCGAAGTTTTGGACGTAACCGGCTGGCTCGGCGGTTTTAATTTTCAGTGGGCTTGGGCTTGTGGTAGGGCAGCAGGGGAGCGCGCTTAGATAAAATTATTTAGCCGCACATTCTTCCGGCGTCATCCCCGCGAAGGCGGGGATCCAGGAGGGCTAGATACGATTCCGAGCTTGTTATTCTGGATCTCCGCCTTCGCGGGGATGACGTGGAGAGAATGGGGTTAAGTTTTTGAATTCACGTGTTTTAGGCCAAAACGCGTGAATTGAGAGGAAAAAACTGCCTAATTCACGCATTTTGGCCAAAAAAACGTGAATTTGAAATGTCAGCAGAAGAGAAGTAAATTAGTCTTAGAGTGGCTTTAGACTAAGCTTAACAGGGGTGTGAATAGATTTTTTACCCGGGTAAAAAATCTAGGAAAAAATTCAAAAAGAAGAGTTCTCGTACTGAGCTTGTTGAAGCGTGTTGGATTTACGCGTGCGTGGCCTCGCCCTTCGACAGGCTCAGGGTGACGAGTGTGGTGTTTGTGTAAAAATTACGAATTTTCTTCGAGAGCCAGGGCGACGTCAAAAGCGGTTTGTTCGTCGAAATGTTTGGTGATTACTTGCAGACCTAAAGGCAATCCGTCCTTGTCAAAACCAACGGGAACCGAGATTGCGGGCAGGCCAGCGAGGTTTACGGGAATGGTGAAAACGTCATTCAAATACATTTTAACCGGATCGGATTCGCCAATTGTTTTCGATTCACTAATTGAAAATGCAGCGCTTGGAGTTGTTGGCGCAAGGATCGCGTCAACTTTTTTGAAAGCCTCGACGAAGTCTTGGCGGATAAGGTTGCGCACTCTTTGCGCTTTTTTGTAGTAAGCGTCAAAATAGCCGGCGGAAAGCACGTAAGTTCCAGTGAGGATTCTTCTTTTTACTTCGTCGCCAAAACCTTGGGCGCGAGTTTTTTCGTACATTTCTTCGAGCGATAATTTGTCTTTGTCTCCTGGAACTTCAGCGCGAAATCCGTAACGCACGCCGTCGAAGCGAGCAAGATTTGAAGAGCATTCAGCCGAGGCGATAATGTAGTAAACGGCAGCAGCGTAATCAGTGCGAGGGAGAGAAATTTCGACAATTTCAGCGCCGCGTTTTTGCAAAATTTCTTTGCCGCGATTCCAAAGTTGTGCGATTTCTTCCGGCATTCCGGCGACGAAATATTCTTTCGGAATGCCGATTTTTTTACCTTTGACGTCAGAGTTGAGAAGGGCTTCAAATTGTGGCACGACTAGGTTCATTGAGGTAGAATCTTTGACGTCGAATCCGGAAATTACGCGCTGCAAAAGTGCGGCATCGTAAACATTTTTGGCGAAGATTCCGGCTTGGTCGAGTGAGCTGGCGAAGGCAATCATTCCGTAGCGCGAGCAGCGTCCGTAAGTAGGTTTTATTCCGACTGTGTTGGTGAAAGAGGCGGGTTGCCGAATTGAACCGCCAGTGTCGGAGCCAGTTGCGGCCGCGCAAAGATTGGCGGCGACGGCAGCAGCAGAGCCACCCGAGCTTCCGCCGGGAACTAAATTTTCGTCAGAATTTTTTCTTTTGTAGGGATTAATTACTGGGCCAAAAAAACTATTTGTGTTAGCCGAACCCATCGCGAACTCGTCCATGTTTGTCTTGCCGAGCGTTACTGTGCCAGCGTCGAGAAGTTTTTGCGTAACAGTAGATTCGTAAGTTGGCACGAAGTCAGCGAGCATTTTTGAAGCAGCAGTTGTGCGTAAATTTTTGGTACAAAAAAGATCCTTAATCGCGAGCGGAATTCCTTCCAAATCGCCGGCCGTTCCAGCAGAAATTTTTTCGTCAGATTTTTTTGCTTGAGTTAAAGCCAGATCAAAAGATTCGGTAATGAAGGCGTTGAGCCCGCGATTTTGCTCGATGTTTTTAATGTAGCTTTGCGTTACTTCGACTGCAGAAAATTTTTTTTCTTTGAGGCCAGAAATAGTTTGGCGGATGGTCAGTCTGGTCAGTTCAGTCATTTTGCTTGTTTGATTAATTTAAGTAATTCGCCTTTGTTCAGAAGTTCGCTGTTGAGTAAACCATTCGGAGCGCCTGGTCCGTAGACAACATCAAATGGAATGGCGAAGCGATTGTGTTTGCGCATGAATTCCATTATTTCTGGATTGGGCCTGGTGATGTCGCCACGCATGCCAATGATGTCGCCGCGCTTTAATAACAGGACAATTTCTTCGCTCTGCAATACGTTGATTTTGTTGAATTTGCAGGTGATGCACCAGTCGGCGCTGACGTTGATTAATACAACTTTCCCCTCTCTAACTTGGCGATAAATTTCTTCTTCGTTAAATGTTTGCCACAGTCCTTCAGCGCGTTCAGTGCTGACTTTATGGCGCTTGTGAAAATCTCCCGGTAGTGCAAAAGCCGATCCGACAATTAAAATTATTGTCGCATATTTTAGGATTTTGTCAGAAATTTTGAAGGAGAAGAAAATCGCAACAACCATTAGCGAGATCAGTATTGTCGCGGTTAAATCGAGATTGCTGGAAAGAATGTAAAGCAGCCACAACACCGTTGCCGCCATTAACAAAGCGAGAAAATATTTAATTTGAATCATCCACATTCCTGGTTTTGGCAGAAGATGAACCAAGCGCGGAGCAAAAAATAAAATGATGTAGGGCGCAGAAAATCCGATGCCGATGCAGAAAAAAATTACAAAAATTATTGTAAAATTTTGAACCAAAGCAAAAGAAATGGCTGAGCCAAGAAACGGTGCTGAGCAAGGTGTTGCGAGCAATGTTGCTAAAATTCCTGAAAAGAAATTTGGTACGAAAATATTTTTCTTTTTTTCACTTTCGTCGATTTTTTTATTTAAAAACGTGGCGACAACTTGTTCGAAAGTAATTTCAAATTTACCCATTAAATTCGCGGTGACAAAGGTAACGACAATGATTAGGAAAATCAGAAAATGGGGATTCTGAAATTGCAATCCCCAGCCCAGTTCATTGCCGGTAAATTTAATGGTGCAGGCGAGTAGGGCGAAGATTAAGAAGCAAAAAAGAATACCAAGAGTGGTGGAGAAGAATGCGAAGCGAATGCGCTCTAGCTGTGCATTCGGGCGGTCAATTACGGAAAGTAGTTTGATTGACAATACCGGCAAAACGCAGGGCATTACGTTGAGAATTAAGCCGCCGAGTAGGGCAAAAAAAATGTAGGCTACCAAGCGCAAACTCAATGTTGATTCTGGCTGATCAGTTGACGCGGAGCTTGTGGGAGAGGGTGTAGCGCCACCTTCCTTTTGGAGGAGCGGGGAGGTTTCAATAAATTTCTTTGAGTAGAATTTTTCGATTTCTTTTAGGGAGGCGCTGTCGATTTCGCTTGGAATTATGAGAGAAAATTTTTCACTGACCGGAATACAGACGTCTTTGCAAAGGCTGTAATCAAGCGCGAGAGTAAGTTCAGTAGCTTCGTCAATTTTTTGTAAATCAATTTCGATCGGAATAATTACTTCGTTTTGGTAAGTGGAATATTTGAAAGTTTCGTCGCCAATTTTTTCCTCGTGGAATTCAGGTTGTGGCCAATAAATTTTGTGAGCTGAATAGTTTTTTGAGCCGGTGAAATCAAAGTTCGGCGGCATCCCAATTCCTTCTGAATCTTTGCTGCAAATTTTCCAACCAGAGCTGATTTTAAAATGAATTGCGGCGATTAATTTTTTACTTCCAGCATCTTCGTAGAAGGAGGAAATTAGCCTCGTTTCTGCGGCATTTGAGACGCTTTTGTGCCATTTAGTTGTAGCTGCTGAGGCGGAATTTAAGCACAAAAAAATTAGCGCTAAAATCAGTGGTATTTGCTTGTTGAAAAACATGGTCGGGGAAAATAGGTTGCGCGCCCTTTTTCATTGTTCTTCTCACAACTTTCAACATTTCAGTTTCAGATGAGTTCACACGAAAACGACTCTACAAAAGTTGTGTGCGACGGTGGTGATCTCGCCTCCAAACATCCATTAGTTTATCTAAAAATTAACGAGAGTGGTTCTGCCACTTGCCCTTACTGCGGTAAAAAAATCTCGAAAGAATCTTCTAAAAAACATGACTAACGTAGCAATTCTCGGCCTGCAATGGGGTGACGAGGGTAAGGGTAAAATCGTCGATTTTTTGGCGGATAAATTTGGTGCCGTAGTGCGCTTTCAAGGTGGTCACAATGCTGGTCACACCATTAAAGTTGGTGACAAAACTTACAAACTAAGTCTGCTTCCTTCTGGCGTAATTCGTGGAAAATTTTCAGTAATCGGCAGTGGCGTTGTTGTTGATCCAATCGCGCTTTTTTCTGAGATCAAAAAAATCGAAGAAGCGGGAATAAAAGTTAGCGCTGAGGGCTTGGCGATTGCGGAAAATTGCTGCTTAATTCTTTCGGTTCACCGCGAGTTAGATCAATTACTCGAAGCAAAAAAAGGTGAAAATAAAATTGGCACGACAGGTCGTGGTATTGGCCCGGCTTACGAAGATAGGGCGGGAAGAAGAGCGTTAAGAATTTGCGATTTAGCCGACGAAAACATTTTCCGCACGCGCACGGAAAATTTACTTGAATACCATAATTTACTGAGACGAAGCCTCGGAGCTGAATTAAAAACAGTGGAAGAAATTATTGCCGAATTAGCGCCGGTGCGTGAGCAAATTTTAGCTCTCGCAAAACCAGCATTTGAGATTGCAGAAAAACTTTCTTCTTTTGGTCCGGTAATGTTTGAAGGCGCACAAGGAGCCTTGCTAGACGTGACTTACGGTACTTTCCCTTTTGTTACTTCGAGCAACACAATGGTGGGTCAAGTTGCTCTTGGCTCTGGTCTCGGCGTTGCTGATTTGCACAAGACAATTGGTGTGCTAAAGGCTTACACAACGCGCGTTGGATCTGGTCCGTTTCCAACTGAACTTCACGACGAAATTGGAGAATTTTTACGCATTGAAGGAAAAGAAATTGGAACCGTAACTGGTCGCGATCGTCGCTGTGGTTGGTTTGACGCGGCTTTAGTGAGTCAGGCAATTCAACTTTCTTCAGTAAAAGAAATCGCTCTGACCAAACTCGACGTGCTCGATAAATTAGAAAAAATCAAAATTTGCGTCGCTTACAAAATCGACGACAAGACTTACAATTACTTGCCACAAGCCATTCATCTTTGGGATAAAATCAAGCCAGTTTACGAAGAAATTGACGGTTGGAAAGAGAGTACGGTTGGAATAAAATCTGTTGCCGATCTTCCACAAAAAGCACGCGCTTACATTGCGCGCATCGAAGAACTTTGTAATGTAAAAGCTGCAATCATCTCTACTGGTGCTAAGCGCGAAGAGACAATTTTAGTTTAAGCAAATGACCGAAAGCAAAAAAAAAATTACCGTAATGCAACTTCTTCCTGCCTTAGAAAGTGGTGGGGTTGAGCGCGGTACAATCGATGTTGCCAAAGCCTTAAAACATGAAGGTTTTGAACCGATCGTAGTTTCAAAAGGCGGCGTTTTGGTTTACCAATTACGCGAGGCTAGAATTACTCACATTACATTGCCGGTTGGCAGTAAAAATCCGCTGACGATTTTTTTAAATATTGGGCGTTTGGTAAAAATTATTGTGCAGCACAAGGTTGACATTATTCACGCGAGATCAAGAGCGCCAATGTGGAGCGCCTATTTCGCCTGTAAAAAAACCAAGATAAAATTAGTGGCAACGGTGCACGGCACTTACTCGCTAAATTTTTCTAAATGGGAAAATTTTGCGCCAAAAAGAATCTACAACCAAATCATGTTGAAAGCGGATCGCGTCATTGCTGTTTCGAATTTCATCAAGACCTATTTGTTAAAAAATTATCCAGGAAATTTCTTGGAAAGAGTTACTGTTATTCAGCGTGGTGCGGATTTGAATTATTTTAATTCTAAGGCGGTTTCAAACAGCCGCGTTATTGAGTTGATGACCAAGTGGCATTTGCCGGAAGATAAAAAAATTATTCTAATGCCAGCGCGATTTACGGCGTGGAAAGGTCATGAATTTTTAATCGAAACTTTGGCCAAAGTTAAGAATGATTTTTGTTGTGTGTTGGTTGGTTCGGATCACGGACACAAAGCATTTCGTAAAAAAATTGAGCAGCTGGTCGTTAAAAAAGACTTAGAAGGAAAAGTGCGAATCGTTGGTTTGTGCAAAGACATGCAAACTGCTTATTCGATTGCGCATTTAGTTGTTTGTCCGTCAATTCGTCCAGAGGCTTTCGGTCGCGTCAGTATTGAGGCTCAGGCTTTGGGTAAAATAATCATTGCGACAAAAATCGGCGGTTCACTTGACACGATTGTCGAAGATAAAACGGGGTTTTTAGTCGATGTTGGTGACGCGCAAAAATTTGCTGAATTGATCGATCGCGTTTTAGAAATGTCAAAAACAGAAACAGATGTAATAGGCGATGCGGCGCACAAAAATATCGAAGAGAATTTTTCTAACGAAAAAATGTGTCGCTTAACTTTGGACGTTTATCGCGAATTAATTTCTTAATAATCATCCTTGCGATTTGAGTGTTACCCCGCACTTGGTCGCGCAGCAGCAGCGGCAAGTTTTGATAAAAATCTTAAAAAATATTCCAATGAAAATACTAGTTACTGGCGCTCTGGGCCAAATTGGTTCCGAACTTGTTGCTGCGCTTAAAAAAACTTACGGTGAAAAAAATATCATCACTTCTGACGTCAGAGATTCTGCTCCAGGAGAAGAATTTTTGCCTTACGAAACATTGAATGTTTTAGATAAGTCTCGCCTCGCTGAGATTGTTAAAAAGCACGACATCAAGGTAATTTATCATCTTGCGGCAATTCTTTCTGCTGCTGGTGAAAAAAATCCAAACCTGTGCTGGGACGTGAATATGACTGGGTTGCACAATGTTCTTGAAGTGGCGCGCGAGCTCGACATAAAGCAAATTATTTGCCCAAGTTCAATCGCCGTATTTGGTCCAGAAACTCCGCGCGATAATACTCCGCAAGAAACGATAATTCTGCCAAAGACAATGTACGGTCTCACCAAGGCAGCAGGTGAGCTGCTTTGCGAATATTACGTCGCGAAATTCGGAATCGATGTGCGCGGAATTCGTTACCCAGGATTAATCAGTCACAAAACTTTGCCAGGTGGCGGAACAACAGATTACGCAGTCGAAATTTTTTACGAAGCAATCAAGAAAAAATCTTACACTTGCTTCCTTTCTGCCGACACAACCTTGCCAATGATGTACATGCCAGACGCGATTCGTGGCACGATTCAATTGGCGGAAACAGACTTCTCGAAATTAAAAAATCACAGCAATTTTAACTTCGCCGGAGTCAGTTTTTCTTGTGCCGAAATCGCTGCTGAAATCACCAAACACATTCCTGATTTTAAAATAGACTACGTTCCAGATTTCCGTCAAAAAATTGCAGATTCTTGGCCGCGTTCAATCGACGACTCATCTTCTCGTGAGCAATGGGGCTGGAAGGTTGAGTATGATTTGAAGAAGATGACCGAAGATATGCTGGTGAATCTGCGTAAAAAACTTACTTAGTGGGGGAGTAGTGAAAAAATTATTTTTAATATTGCTGCTTGTCTCTGGAGAGTCCTTTGCCGCTGAATGCCGACTACAAAGAAATTCTATTGGATTTGAAAATTACGAGGTGTGTGAAATTGCCGAAGCGGGATATACCTGTGTTTCCTTGGAAGATAAAAACAGGGGCGGCATTGCCTGCTTTCCAACATTGGCGCCTTCAGAGAAAGATACCTCAAATCGTAAGCCAAGAAATCTCGATCCAAGATATTAAGTTTTTTAAGTTTCCGATCTTCTAGCTGAAGAAAGCAGATGCGCGCGCTCTTCAAGTTTTGCAACCTTCGCGTCTAATTCCGGATCGCCCGGATGAACCATCACCTCTACTTCTGCATCGCGAAATTTTTTTGGAACTTTGATTTTATTGATCAGCTCTTTGGTAATTTCGCAGGTGTAAAGAATGCTGAAGAAATAGCGTTTTGAAGAGATATCGCCGATCAATCGAAGTGTCGTTAACACTAGCCATTTTATAACTCCACCATTCCACAGAAAACTTCTTGGATGCTTGATGCACATGGTCGTAAGCAGGTTTTCATTTACGACCCTAATGCGTTCGATTCCTTTTTCTTTCGCCACTTTTTCGACCACAGAAAAAATTCTTGGAATCATGTGAATGTGACGATGTGAATCGATGTGAGTGATTTTAATTTCGCTTTTTTCGAGCAAAGAAATTTGTGCTCTGAGCTCTTTTTCAATTTCTTCCTGAAGAAGTTTTTTATTGAGCATCGACATTACGAAGAGAGACAAAAATCCATTTTTAAACTGACTCGATCCAACAGTTGCATTGAAGTGCAAACCAACTTCCAAACCGGGATTTCTTTTAGTGATTGCAACAGCTTCATCAAAATATCCGCAGCCGCAAATCATGCTAGCCGAGTGCAAACGGCCGGCTCGAAACATTTTTTCAATCGCGCTATTTACGCCGGGGCTGATGCCAAAATCGTCGGCGTTAATTCTTAGTTTCATCCCTTTCGATTACATTGGCGAAATAAAGTGGGCGGTCACGCGATTCAATGTGAATGCGACCAATGTACTCACCTAAGATTCCGATTAGAACGAATTGCAAACTGGCGAGGAAGGTGATCAAACAAATGATCGTCGCGTAGCCGCTCGGCTGGTGAATTACGTAGTGTTCGTAGATGGTTATCAGGCCAAATGAAAGTGAAGCGAGAGCGCAAATAATGCTGAAATAAATCGAGAGACGTAGCGGCTTGATTGAGAATTGAATAATTGAATCAATCGCCAAGCGCATCGATTTTACGAAGTTGTAATTAGTTACTCCGGCTACTCTTTTTGGCGCGACGAATTCGATTTGGGCAGAGTTAAAAATTCCGAGCCAATTCAACATGCCGCGAAACATGCGGCTATTCTCGCGCATGTTTCTGATTGTTTTTACGTAATCGCCAGCAATCAGACGAAAATCTGGAGTATTTTCCGGAATGCTTACGTCAGAAAGCCAATTAACAAAATAATAAAAAGTTTTCGACAATATGTTGCGGAGAGCCGTTTTATCTTGATTCACGGTGATTTTAGTGAGCACAACATCATGTCCACTCAGCCATTTTTCAATCATTTGTGGAAGGATGTGCGGAGGATGTTGCAAGTCGGCATCCATAAAAATAACCGCATCACCACGCGAGTGATCAAGTCCGGCAGTCATGGCGATTTCATGGCCGAAATTGCGGGCGAAATTAACGACGCGAACATTTTTATCTTTAGCAACCAAGTTGCTGAGAATCCCTAAACTACCATCAACGCTGCCATCATTAACGAAGATTAATTCGTAATTAATTTTCTCGCACTTGTTCAGGTTTTTGAGCAGCTCTTTGTAGAGAGGCAGCAAATTTTTTGCCTCGTTGTAAACCGAGATAACGATGCTGACTAATTTTTTAGGAGACGAGTTCATACAGGCAGGCCTTACGTTGGTTGGTACAAGTGATTAACTTAAGTGCTGCTTGTTCTTTTTGGGGAAGGTTGTCGTAAACATAACCATCGCCGATGACATAGCCAGGCAAAGGATTTTTTAAATCGATAATCTCGAAGAAATTTTCTTCGGTCAGGAATTTAACAGTGTCTCTAGTTTTCCAGTAAATAGTAAAGATCGGGCGATTATCGGCAAGGTAGTAAAGTTGAAAATTTTTCTGAGGAATTTGGTCGAGAATATAGGCTTGGTAATTCAATTTTTCCGACAGGAATGAAGGCTTAATTGCGGCGAAGGTGATTATTAATGAGTAGAGCACAATCGCTGAGCAAGGAAGAAAATAAACAAACTTATTCCATTTGATTTTAGTCAAAATTCTCGCGGCAACTACAGAAAATGGAGCCAAAGAATAAATGGCATAAGTTGGAATCATGTTGCGCATGAAGGTGAGAAGTAACAGCGGCGCCAAGAAGGAAATCGTAAAAAATAAAAATATTTTATCCTGCTTCACTTCATTAATGAAAGTAGCGGTGACTTGTTTTGGTCTTAGCAATAAAGCTAACAAAGCCGGAGTTGCTGCGATTAGAAAATAACCCCAAATCATGGCGAAGGGTACGTAATGCGCGTTGCCGTAGCGATCTCCCGCCCATCCCGATTTTAAGAAGCGGCCGAAATTTTCACCGAGGAAAAAATATTCTAAAAATCCTGGGTAACTTTTTTCGGCGAGCAAAAACCAAGGTGCCGATGCGGCAAGAAAAAAGATTGTTCCGCAGATGAACGGGAAATTTTTAAAAAATTTCCCCCATTCACGAGTCATTGTCAGATAAACTGGAATAGCCAAGCAGGGCATCACGATTCCAACTGGGCCTTTCGTTAACATCGCGAGCACGCAACCAAGAAAAAAGATCAGGCCGCCCTTCTGTTCGCCGCGCATTGTCGGTAAAAATGAAGTCGTAATCATTGTCATGCTGAGCAGTAAAAATGCTTCAGTCATCACGCTGTGTAGAGCGTAAAATAAAATCGATGATGACAAAACTGCGACAGAAATTATTGCCGTTTGCTCGTCAAAATCTTTTCTAATCGCGCGATAAAGAATGAAACAAGTTAGAAGCAGAGCTAAATAATGAGGAAGACGACCGGCGAATTCATTGATGCCAAAGATTTTTAAAGAAACTGCACTCGCCCAAAAAGAGAGAGGGGGTTTGCCAAAAAATGGCGTGATTGGATCAAAAAATGGCATCAAATAATTTTCAGTCAGCGCCATGCGCATGGAGATCGAAGCATATCGCGCTTCGGATGGATGGTGAAGTGGATGAATGAAAATTGTGGCCAACTTGAGAACAAAGACTAAGCCAATAAGATAGGCGAGATTCTTCACTGAAATATTCTTCATAAAATGAAATTACCTTTTTGGCCAAGTCCTAAGGGCTACCGTGACATTAAGTTTGGACTTTCGCGAGTTTACGAATTGTTAGCGAGGCTAGACAATCCTCATCTAAAATTACCGCCCACAATTCACATCGCCGGTACAAATGGCAAGGGTTCAACATTGGCTTTTTTGCGAGCGATTTTTATTGAAACAGGTTTGCGAGTTCATGCCTACATTTCGCCGCATCTTGTCAATTTTAATGAAAGAATAAATTTAGCTGGAACGGATATTTCTGATGAATTTTTAAATGAAATTCTGCGCGAATGCCAAGCGGCGGCGGAAAAAAATCCGGCAATTCCTGTAACTTTTTTTGAAGGAACAACAGTAGCCGCGTTCCTTGCCTTTAGCCGCGTCAAAGCCGATATACTTTTACTAGAAACCGGAATGGGTGGTAGGTTAGATGCAACAAATGTTTTACCGGAAGTTTTGTGTTCGGTAATCACGCCAATCTCTTTTGATCACGAAGAATTTTTAGGAAATAGTTTAGAAAAAATCGCCGCCGAAAAAGCTGGAATTGTTAAGAAAAATTGTCCGGTGGTATTTGGGAAGCAAAGCGAAGAAGTCTTGCGAGCACTGGAAAGTTTGTTACCCCTTCAAATGACGGGGTTAATATCGTCACAAACTAAGGTTTATGATTTGGGGATGGCGGGAAATCATCAGCAGGAAAATGCCTCTCTCGCAGTTGCCGCTGTAATGGCTCAGAAAAAATTTTTAGTAAGTGAAGAGCAAATCCAAAGCGGCTTAAAAAAAGCTTTCTGGCCAGCGCGATTGCAAAAAATTTCTTTACCAGATTTGCCAGAAAATTTTGAACTTTATCTCGATGGAAGTCACAATATGCAGGGCGCTGAGACGGTTACTAATTTTCTAAAAACCAAAAAAGACAAAAGGATTTTTGTAATTTTTTCGATGCTAAAAGACAAAAATTATACAGGTTTTTTACAAAAAATTTCTGAAGAAGTTGACGAGTTAATCACTTTAACGATTCCAGACGAGCCTAAGTCTTGCAAAGCTTCAGAGCTTTATGAAATCGCCAAACAAATCGGAATAAAATCGCAGATTGCTGAAAATTTTTCCGATGCTTTCAAGAAAATAAATCACAACGAACCGGCGTTAATCCTAATCTGTGGATCTCTCTATTTGGCAGGGAAATTTCTTGAAGAGTTCTGTTGTTCTAGGGGCGGGACAAATCTTGTTAATAAAACTCCTGAGATTCTTTAATCCAGATCCGTTATTAGAATCGTGTCATTGTCTCTACTAATCCTTATTCTTTAACCTCTTTTTCTGCTTCGCACGGCGCCTCACAATTCGCTCTGTAAATGAGATGAGGTGCCAGGATTGCTCAAATAAACTATTATTTGACTTGTAATAACGGCAATCATTCACTGAGAATGATTCTTATTTTTGAGTAAATTCAATATCGAAATGTCTAATTTTTTGCCAATCTGGGTTTTTTTTCGTGGCGGTATTTTTGTGTCTGCGGCGATTGCAATTTTTTTAACTGCTGAAGTTGCTGAGGCTAAAATTGCCGAGGCTAAAACTAAGGAATCTGTTCCTAATAAAATTTTACAACTTCCTCAAATTACCGTTACTGCAACTGCACCAAAAGATGGTAATGTCGATGGTTACAAAACGGGTGTCACTCGCAGTTCAACGCGCACAGAAACCAGACTTCTTGATGTGCCGCAATCAATCTCCGTAGTGACGCAGGATCAAATTCGTGATCAAAATATTTCGAGCATCGGTGAGGCGATCAGATACATTCCGGGCATCACACTTCATCAAGGCGAAAATAATCGTGACCAGGTAGTGATTCGTGGCAATAGTAGTAGCGCGGATTTTTTCATCGATGGCGCGCGCGACGACGTGCAATATTTTCGTGATCTCTACAATGTAGATCGCGTCGAAGTTTTGAAAGGCCCAAACGCCATGGCCTTTGGGCGCGGTGGTAGCGGGGGTCTTGTCAATCGCGTTTCGAAATATGCCGATGGAAAACAGGTGAGTCAGATTGTTGCAACTGGCGGCTCTTTCAATAACCGGCGCATTCAGGCCGATGTTGGTGACAAGGTGAATGACAAACTCTCGCTTCGTCTCAATACAATGTACGAAAAATCCGGCACTTTTCGCCAGTACGGCAATCTTGAGAGATACGGTTTTAATCCTACAGCCAAGCTAGATTTGGGAGAAGATACTGATCTTAAAATCGGCTACGAATATTTTCATGACAAGCGTTTTAACGATCGCGGAATTCCGTCTCGTGATGGCTCTGCTTTCCGTACCAGTGCCTCAACATTTTTCGGCGATCCAAATCAAAATTATTCAGATGCTGCGGTTAAATCTGGGTATGCAATTCTCACGCACGAATTCACTCCATCGCTGAAATTGCGTAACTACACGCGCTACACCGACAATAAAAAATTCTACCAAAATGTTTACGCAGGTAGTGCTGTAGGCAGTGACGGCAATTTAGACATTGTCGGCTACAACAACGAAACCAGGCGCCAGAATTTTACTAACCAAACTGATGTGACTTCAAAATTTGAGACTGGCTCAATTAAACACACAGCTTTGATTGGAATGGAAATCGCCAGACAAAGTTCTCAAGCATTTCGTAACACTGCTTACTTCAACGACACCACAACTTCGATTAAGAAGGTGTCCGCCTACAATCCTCTTTCTTTTACTCCTATTACTTTTCGCCAGTCATCAACCGATGCTAATAGTAGTTCGCAGGTGGATATTTATGCTGGCTACATCCAGGACCAAGTAGATCTAACCAAGAATTTGCAACTAACCGCAGGCCTGCGTTACGAAGTCTTTAAAATGAATTTTCACAACACGCGCACTGGTTCTGATTTTGGTCAAACTAACGGATTAACCTCGCCGCGTTTAGGTCTTGTTTACAAACCACAAGATTCAGTTTCGATCTACAGTAGCTACAGTACGAGCTACCTCCCAAGCTCAGGTGATCAATTCTCAACTTTAACTGCACAAGTTCAATCTATGCGCCCAGAGCATTTGCAGAATTACGAATTTGGAACGAAGTGGGATGTTAATCCAAAGCTAAATCTTTCAGCCGCCATTTACCAATTAGACCGCACCAACACACGCGCCACTGATCCAACAAACTCCACTCTTTTTGTTCTAACTGGAGCGTCACGCACTCGCGGTTTTGAGTTTAGCGCAACCGGAAAAATTACCGATCATTGGCAAATCATTGGTGGCTACGCATTCCAAAATGCAGTGATTACGAAAACGACATCTTCCGCCGTAGCCGGCTCAACTGTTGCTCTCGTGCCAAATAAAATGGGATCACTCTGGAATAAATATGATTTCAGCAAAGAATTTGCTGCGGGAATTGGTATCCTTAATCAATCAGATCAATTCGCCTCCGTGAGCAATACGGTAAGATTGAAGGGATTCACCAGATTTGATGGGGCGGCTTACTACACAATTAATCCAGATTATCGTCTTCAGCTAAATGTTGAGAACCTCTTTGGTCGCAGATACATCCAAACTGCTGATGGCAATAATAACATCCAGCCAGGCTCGCCGCGGGCATTCAAAGTGTCGCTAGTAGCAAATTTTTAACCCAGATCAGTCATTAGAATTGCGACAGTATCTCGCTAA
>CAMBXE010000014.1 GCA_945871805.1 Rhizobium sp. Q54
CTAAGCCTTAATTCTATTAGTCTCGGGCGAGCACCGCACCGGAAAGCGTAGCATGCATACGCTGACGGAGCGGAGCAGAGAGCGAGGCTAATAGAATTGAGGCTTAGTAGAGATAATGGCGTGATTCTAATGACGGATCTGGGTTTAAAATCTTTTGCCGAGAAATTTGGATTGGTGGCGAGGTCAGTGAAATCACCAGATTCAATGATGTGGCGAATTTGGTCGCTAGTGGCGTAGGCTTTAAAATAGTTTTTTAGCGCAGGGATAGAATTTAACTCTTCCTCTTTTGGTTTGCAGTCGGCAACAAATTTAGAAAATTCTTCTTCGAGCAATTCGTCTTTCGATTTGTAGCCCGGAATTAGTCCAAAGATTTTTTCAACGATTTCGCGGAGACCAAGACGACGATCAACTCCAGCAGCTTTGCGCAACTTTTCTAGCGAATAAAATTCATTCGGTTTGTCAAAAACTTCTTTGTTGATGTAGTCGCAAACACGTTCCCATTGTCCAGTTTCAACGCCTTTGGCAATAGCTTCATTGTCGCGCACTGTGTTCTCAAATTTTTCGTAAAACATGCGGTCGATCTTCATGCCAGAATGTCCGACGGTTTCTTCTTTGATGCTTTCGATGATGTCTTCGCCGAGATGATTGTAATTTTTTCCTGATTTTTTTTCTAAGCCAGAATCTTCTTTTTCGTCTTTGATTTCAACATTCTCGCCCGTTGCTAATGGTAGCTTCAGCACTTGATCGTAGTTAAATTTTTCTTCGAAATATTCGCAATTGGCGAAGAAGTCGAAAAGCTTGAAGGGCGTCTTCATTGGCTCTTTGATGCTTTCTTTAAGTTCTTCGTCAAAAAGATGTTCGCGAAAATCGTGCTTGCGGGTGCCACGACCCTTAATTTGAACGAAGTCGGTTGGTGAAAAAATTGGGCGGAAGAGTCCGAGATTGAGAAGATCGGGGCAATCGTAACCTGTGGTCATCATGCCATCAGTTAGGCAAACGCGGGCTTTGCTGGTTTTGTAGGTTTCAATAAAATTGGCAGAGCCAAGCAAGTTGTTGTTAGTAAAATTATTGGTGAGTTGTTGAGCACCGTCAATTTGCGAGGTTACTTGTGCGGCAAAGTCGGATTGATATTTATTCGGAAACATTTTGTCGGCCATCAAATTCAAAATCTGCGTAAGTTTTGCCGCGTGATTTTGACTGACCGCAAAAATAATCGACTTGCCAATCTCTCCGCTAATTGGATCGCGCAGAGCATTTTCCAAAAAAGTTTTGCAGAAAATTTGGTTGGTATTTTCCGAGAAAAAGCGCTTTTCGAATTGACGATGTTTGTAAGTTTCGTTTTGGTTGTCTCCTTCCTCATCTTTAAATTCAATGACGAAACCTTGCTCCGACAAGAGCTTAGTGGTGATTTCACTTCTAGCATCAATCACGGTTGGATTGATGAGAAAACCTTCTTTTACGCCATCTAGCAGCGAGTAGCGGAAAGTTGGCTGACCATCTTCGCAACCAAAAGTTCGGTAGGTGTCGAGCAACATTCTGCGCTCAAATTCGCGCGGGTCTCTGTTGTTTTGATTGCTTTGGTCGAATTTTTTCCCGTCGACGCGTAGTGCGACAGAATTTTTGAGGTAGTCGCGAGGCGTTGCAGTAAGTCCAAGTTTGTAACCAACAAAATAATCAAAAACGGCGCGGGCATTGCCGCCAATTGAACGATGGGCTTCGTCAGAAATTACCAAATCGAAATCGGTTGGACTAAAAAGGCGCTGGTATTTGTTGTTGAAAAGTAGCGACTGGACTGTGCTGACAACAATTTCGGCTCGCCTCCAATCGTCACGATTTTCTTTGTAAATTACGGTTTTGTAGTCGCTGGCTAAAACCTTCTTGAATGCTTTTTCTGCTTGGGTTTCAAGCTCTAGGCGGTCAACCAAAAATAACACGCGACGAGCATTTCCAGTGCGAAGAAAAAGTTTGATGATTGCGGCAGAAGTGAGCGTTTTTCCGGTGCCCGTTGCCATTTCGAGAAGGAAGCGATCATTACCTTTTGCAACCGCTTGCTGAATGGCTTGAATAGATTTTTTTTGGTAAGGACGCAGGAAGCGAAGATTATTTTTTTCAACAAAATTAACGCGTTCATTTTCATTTTTCCAAGCAGCTTCAGATGTGTAGTTAGGGCGTTGAGTTATGGCTACGTAGTCTTCAGAAACAATTTCATCTACAAGTCTCTGAGGATTTGGCGAAGTTTTTTTGTGATTGGCAATTGATGCCTGAGCTGGAAAAGAGGTAATGATGCTTGGATTGCCGCGCTCTAAATCCCAAAAATAATGTAGATTTCCGTTCGATAAAATTACGAAACGACAGTTCTACGATTTGGCGTATTTGCGCGCCTGCTCTTTGCCAACAAGTGGATTTTTATCTTCAGATTTTGCTTCAAGCACAAGGAGCGGAAAGCCTTTCTCATCAAGTAAAAGAAAATCAACAAAGCCGTTTCTAACTTTCTCAAAATTTTCTCCAAAATCATCAACTGCCTGCTTTGTTAGCATAATTTTGGGCTCGAGATAAATGTTGGCTGGACCATTTTCATCTGCAAAAAAACGCCAACCAGCAGCTTCAAGAAGGCGATTAATTTTTATTCGTGAAGTTGCTTCTTTTTCGCTCATTGGCTTAAGAAATTTTTGATTTACGACGATAACATTATCTAAATGCGCTAGCGCGAGAAGGTGCAGAGTCTACTTAAACACGTAGCCAAAAAAGTGCGTAATGCACAAAACATCAAGCATCATCACCATAAAAACAGGATCCCAGGCAGTTAAAGATTCTTGGGCTAATAATTTGCGCAGGGCTTTTTTTCCAAGCTGAGCGCGACGCTCTTCCTTCAACTTATTTTTTTCTTCTGGGCTAAGTTTTGGTTTTTTTGGAGCGCATTTTTTAATGGCGTAAATGTGCCAAGAAAAATAAAGCGTCATTAGCAAGGAAAGGAAGATGTCGATGAAGCGAAAATTAATCACTCGAATCAATTTATTGGCGATTACAAAAGCGACAAAATATCCAATTACACCCCACCACCAAATCAGGTGCGGCACGGTTTCTTCACCCTTGGTAGCTTTCTTAAAAGATAAACTAATTTTGCTAAAAATTTCTTTCATGCCTGGCATTATTTTTTGTAATTCGTTCCTTCCCACGGCATTTCAAAATCGAAATTACGAAATTCCTGCATCAATTTTACCGGCTCGTAAACAACCTTCTTTTGTTGCTCGTCGTAACGAACTTCTTTGTAGCCGGTAAGCGGAAAATCTTTACGTAGCGGATGACCTTCAAAGCCGTAATCAGTAAGGATGCGGCGCAGGTCTGGATGATTTATAAATTCAATCCCGTACATGTCGAAAGCCTCGCGCTCGAACCAATTTGCGGTGCTGAAAATCTCACTTACGGTTGAAACTTTTTCGCCCTCATTCAAAGCAACTTTCACGGTGAGGCGATTGTTCAATTTGTAGCTGAGTAAATTGTAAATCACTTCAAAGCGCGGAGACCTGATTCCGAGCAAGTCCGCACCAAAAACATCGAGCAAAGTTTTGAAAGAAAGCTCTTTGTCGTCGCGCAAAAATTTAAGGAAATTTACGACTTCATTTGCAGCGACGTAAATGATCAAATTATCGTAAGCGATTGGCTCTGCGACTGTCACGCCAGCAAAATTATTCTTAATGTAGTCGGCTTGCGCTTGTAAATTTTGTTTCATTTTACCTGCTAAATTTTCCGGTTCTTTTGATTTTTCTTTGCAGCAGCAAAACGCCGTAAAGCAGTGCCTCAGCGGTTGGAGGGCATCCCGGAACGTAAATGTCAACCGGCACAATGCGGTCACAGCCTCTAACTACCGAGTAAGAATAATGGTAGTAGCCGCCTCCATTGGCGCAGCTTCCCATTGAAATTACGTAACGCGGTTCGGCCATTTGGTCGTAAACTTTTCGTAACGCCGGAGCCATTTTGTTGGTGAGCGTTCCCGCAACAATCATTACGTCTGACTGGCGTGGCGACGGGCGGAAAATTAATCCGAAGCGGTCAAGGTCGTAGCGACTCGCAGCAGATTGCATCATTTCAACCGCGCAGCAAGCGAGGCCGAAGGTCATTGGCCAAAGCGAACCGGTGCGCGCCCAATTAACGAGCTCGTCGAGTTTCGCCGTGACGAAGCCGCGATTGTTAACGTCGTCGGCAACTTGGTTGAGAACAGAGTCCTGATTTAGAGGGCTGAGATTTGAGTTGGTCATTTGAATCTGCTTGGAAATTTGAGGCGCACTTTCTACCCGCCGGCCAGCTCTAATGTCAACATCCCGAGGAAGGTTTTAAGACAAAGAGATTGCTCAAAAAATTGAATTTTGAGCACGGTGCTCAAAATTACATTTTACCCTGTAGAATCAAGGATCAAAGAAATAAAAATCACTCTAAATGATTACAAAAAACTTCTCACCCAACTGCAAAAAATCATTTCAAAAACTGAGCAAGACATTGTGCAAAGTGGGAATCGCAAGAGGGTCGAAATAGGCTGACAGATCGGAAAAATTCTCGACGAAGATTTGTTGCGAAACAGCCCGAAGTTAATTTGGGATTAATGCGGAGACGGAGAGTAGGGAATATTTGAATCAACTCTTGCTCGAACGAGGTTTGGTTGAGTTTTACTGAAATCTAAGCGCGTTCAGAATTTTAGCGGCGAAAGGTGACTAGCTGCGGACAAAACTACGAAGTGGAGTTAGACCTATCTCCACTCAAGCGCCCCGCGCTTCCATTCGTAAACGAAACCAGCGGTTAACACGATTAAGAAAACCATCATTGACCAGAAACCGAAGACGCCGATTTTGCTGAGGGACACGGCCCAAGGAAAAAGAAAAGCCACTTCAAGATCAAAAATAATAAAAAGAATCGCGACGAGATAAAACTGCACGTCGAATTCGTTACGCACTGGTCCTTCGCCTTCAAAACCACATTCGTAGGGAGAATTTTTTTCGGGATCTGGGCGTAATTTATTTAGCAAAAACGGGATCAAAAGCACGGCGCAAGAAAGGCCGATTGCGACAATCAGAAATAATAAAATCGGAAAATATTGTGATGAAACTAGGTCGGGACTCATTGGCTCTTGATTGAATTGGAAGAGGGAAGAAATTGAATTGGATAAAACCTTTGGGCAAAATCAATTCAAAAAAAATGAAATCAACAGTCGAGACCTACACCGCGATCGTCACGCCATTTAAAAAAAATAAAATCGACGAAAAATCTCTGGAAAAAATCGTTAAATTTCAAAGTGAAAATGGAATTGACGGAATCGTACCTTGCGGCACAACTGGCGAGTCGCCAACCCTTAACCACGAAGAGCATAATTTTATAATCGAGAGCTGCGTAAAATTCGCCCGCGGCAAAATTCAAGTAATGGCCGGCACCGGTTCGAACTCGACAGAAGAAGCGGTAATGATGACAAAACACGCTAAAAAAATTGGCGCTGATTCGTGTTTAATCGTTGCGCCTTACTACAATAAACCAATTCCGGAAGGCGTGTTTCAGCATTTTAAGGAACTCGATAAAGTTGGCATTCCGCTTTACATCTACAACATTCCTGGCCGCTCGGTGATTAATATTTCTGACGAAAATTTAGCGCGAATTTCTGAATTAAAAAATGTCGTTGGAATTAAAGACGCAACGGGAGATCTCGCTCGCGTTGCTTCACTGCGTTTACTCATTAAGAAAAATTTTTCTTACCTTTCCGGTGAAGATGCGACCGTTGTTGGCTTCAATGCGATGGGCGGAAATGGAGTGATTTCTGTTACTGCAAATATTGCGCCGAAAATGGTTTCTGATTTACAAAAAGCGACCGCGCGTGGTGATTATGAAACTGCCGTTGCGCTTCAAGATAAAATGACCGCATTGCACGCTGCAATGTTTTGCGAGACTAATCCAATCCCCGTAAAATATGCTGCGAGCTTGCTTGGATTGTGTAGTGCGGAAGTTCGTTTGCCGTTAACTGCGCCTTCTTCGATCGCTAAAACTAGGATCGAGAAAGAGATGAAAAAAATTGGATTAATTTAAATCACGAATGGACCCCGCAACAAGTGCGGGGTGACAGAATAAAGAGTACCTACTCTCGTGCCGTCACCGCACACATTTCCAACTGTCACCCCGTACTTGTTGCGAAGTGACAGTTAGAAGTGCTTACTCTTAGATTTTCACCACGTAACAAATGTGGAGTAAAAATCTTGGAGTAAGCACTCTTAGCTGTCACCCCGCACTTGTTATTCTATCAACGCAAACTTTGTTATTCTGTCAACGCAAACTTTGTTATTCTGTCAACGCAAACTTGTTATTCTGTCACTGCACACTTGTTATTCTGTCACCCCGCACTTGTTGCGGGGTCCATTCACAAAAAAAACAAAATGATAAAACTTTTAATGAACTCTGGCCCTTGGGGCCCTTGGAATAATGCCGGGAATCAAAAACCAAACAATTCCAAATCAAACGGTTTTGAAAATAATTCCAATGGAGAAAAAAAATCTCCTCCACCCAAAGATCCAAATCGAAATCCGCAGAATGATTTCGAAGATTTCTTTAAAAAAATTATCGAGCGCGCGAAGAAATTTTTTGATTCAGTGCAAGAAGGCAAATCGCCAAAATCACTAGTCGGACTGGTCATTCTTGGTATTTTATTTCTTTGGCTTTCATCCGGTCTTTACAAGGTCAATACCGACGAGAATGCTGTTCTGCTCTACTTCGGCAAGTTTTACAAAGTTGCAACGCCCGGGCTAAATTATCACGTTCCTTACCCTTTGGGCCAAGTAATTAAAAAAAGCGTAACCGCCGTTAACACTGAAGAATTTGGCTTTTCTTCAAGCAAAAGAAAATCTGACGATCGCGATTTTAACGCCGAAAGTTTGATGCTTACTGGCGATGAAAATATCGTCGACATCGAGTTTCAGGTGCAGTGGCAAATCGCCGACATTAAGGATTTTATTTTCAATATCACCGATCCAAATCAGAGCATTCGTAAATCTACCGAAAGCGCGATGCGCGAAATTATTGCGCGCACACCGATTGCTAGCGCGCTCTCTGACGGCAAAAGCAAAATCGAACAAGAGACAAAAATTCTTCTCCAAGAAATTCTCGATTCTTACGGCGCAGGAGTTCGCGTAGTGCTTGTGCAGCTACGTCGTGTTGACCCGCCAGCACAAGTAATTGACGCTTTCCGCGATGTGCAAACTGCGAAGGCCGACAAGGAAAAAGAGATCAACCAAGCGCAATCTTACGCTAATGACATCATTCCGCGTGCTCGCGGTGAAGCTGCTCAGGCAAAAGAACAAGCTGAGGCTTACGAAAAAGAAGTTGTCACTAATGCACAGGGTGAAGCGGGAAGATTTACCGCGGTTTACAACCAATATTCGAAGGCCAAACAAGTTACTAAAAAACGAATTTACCTCGAAACAATGGAAAAAATTTACCGCGATATGGACAAGGTTTTCATCGATAAGAGCGCTGCAAAATCAGGTGTCGTGCCTTATTTTCCGCTGAATGAAATCAAGCAATCTAAACAATAAACCTACGGGGAATAATCGTGAACCAGCTTTCTTTTCGACATCTTCTTGACGCCAATCAAATCAAAGAAAGCGACCTCGAAAAACTTTTTGCCTTAGCTGACAAATATTACGCGAAGCCAGAGCAGGATTGCCCAAACACCATCCTCGCAACTTTATTTTTTGAGCCAAGCACGCGAACTCGTTTCTCTTTTGAATCAGCAATGCACCGGCTCGGCGGTAAAATTATTTCACTCGAAAATGGCCAAACTTCTTCGGTAGCGAAAGGCGAAAGCCTTGCTGACACTGGTCGCATCATGAGTAATTACGCTGACGCAATTGTGATGCGTCACCCGAAAATTGGTTCGGCGGAAGAGTTGGCAAAATATGCGACAGTGCCTGTGATCAATGCCGGAGATGGCTCTAATCAACATCCAACGCAATCACTTGTCGACCTCTACACAATTTTTCGCGAGAAGAAAAAATTAGATAATTTACGCATCGGCGTGCTCGGCGACTTAAAACATGGAAGAGCGGTGCATTCAATGATGACGCTGCTTACCCGCTATTCTAAAAATCATTTTACATTAATTTCTCACGCATCTTTAGCCCTTGAAGAAAAAAGCAAAAAAGAGTTCGAGCAACATGGTTGTAAGATCGAAGAGACTTCAGATTTGGAAGGTGCGATAAAAGATCTCGACATTCTCTACGTCACCCGCACCCAATTTGAGCGCTTCGACAAAGATAAACTGACCAAAGCAAATGATGTTTATTGCGTGAATAAAAAACTTTTAGCCCAAGGGAAAAAAGATTTGATCCTGCTTCATCCCCTGCCCCGTACTGGCGAAATTGATCCAGAAATTGATGAGTTGCCACAAGCAAAATATTTTGCCCAAGCCAATTACGGGGTTTTCATCCGCATGGCCTTGTTGTCACTGATGACTAATACTAGGTAAATCCTTCGATTTTTATTTTGTTATCCCCGCGAAGATGGGAATGAAGCTTAACGCCGGTACTTAATTTATGAACTTAGAACGCTACACTGAGAAAACTCAATCCATCCTTCAAGCCTCGCAAACTCTGGCTCTGGGCCATGGTCATCAAAAATTTCTTCCTGAGCATTTACTTCAAGCGATGCTTTTAGATCAAGATGATCTTGTACAAAAACTTGTGCATCTTTGCGACGGCAATATTCAAATTTTAAGCGGCGAAATTAAGCAAGTTATCGATCGAATTCCAAGTGTTGAGGGAAGCGGTGCCGGACAAATTTCTCTTTCGCAAGAATTGGCGCGAATTTTCTTACTCGCAGAAAAAATTTCCGATCAAAATTCTGATCAATTCGTTACAGTTGAGCGCCTTCTCCAAGCAATTTTGGAAGATGAAAAAAATGAAGCGGCGAAAATTTTGAAGATGTCTGGCGTTACTGTTTCCGCACTTCGCGCTGCGATTCAAAAAATTCGCGCCGGAAAAAAAGCAAGCTCTGCTTCAGCCGAATCTACTTACCAATCGCTCGAAAAATACGCGCAAGATCTCACCAAAAAAGCGCGCGAAGGAAAAATAGATCCTGTCATCGGTCGTGACGAAGAAATTCGCCGCACCATGCAAGTTCTTTCGCGTCGTACCAAAAATAATCCGGTTTTAATCGGACAGCCTGGCGTTGGAAAAACTGCAATCGTCGAAGGATTAGCGCAAAGAATTGTTAATGGCGATGTGCCGGAAAGCCTTAAAAATAAACGCCTGATGTCACTCGACATGGGCGCGCTAATAGCAGGTGCGAAATTTCGCGGTGAATTTGAAGAGCGTTTAAAAGCAGTGCTAAATGAGGTCGAAAATAATGAAGGCGTGATTCTTTTCATCGACGAACTTCACCTTCTAGTTGGCGCCGGAAAAACTGAAGGCTCGATGGACGCGTCAAATTTATTAAAGCCAGCTTTAGCTCGTGGTACGCTTCACTGCGTTGGCGCGACAACTTTGGACGAATACAGAAAATACATCGAAAAAGATGCCGCTCTCGCGCGACGTTTTCAGGCGGTTTATACCGAGGAACCGAGCGTCGAAGATACGATTTCAATTCTGCGCGGCATTAAAGAAAAATATGAAGTTCATCACGGAATTAGAATTAAAGACTCTGCTCTTGTTGCAGCAGCGACGCTATCTCATCGCTACATCACCGATAGATTTTTGCCCGACAAAGCAATTGATTTAATCGACGAAGCAGCAAGTTCTTTGAAAATCGAACTCGATTCAAAACCAACAGAATTAGACGAAATCGATCGCAAGATTATTCAACTTAAGATCGAGGCCGAAGCCTTAAAAAAAGAAGACGACAAGGCTTCAAAAGATCGCTTAACAAAACTTCATTTGGAACTCACTTCTTTAGAAAAAAGATCGACAGAAATGGGAAGTTTGTGGCAGGCGGAAAAAATGAAACGCGGCAAAATCAATGAACTCAAAAGCAAAATTGAAGCGAGTAAATTTGAACTCGAAAAAGCGCAGCGCGAAGGCAATTTGGCGAAAGCTGGCGAGCTAACTTACGGTAAAATTCCTGAGTTGCAAAAAGAGCTGGAAAACCTTGATAGCTCTGTGTCGAAGAACATTGTTCATGAAGCAGTTTCTGAGGATGATATTGCGGCAATCGTGGCGCGCACGACCGGAATTCCAGTTGATAGGATTCTCTCTGGCGAGAAAGAAAAATTACTGAAAATGGAATCACTTCTTGAGCAACGCGTTGTTGGTCAAGGCGCCGCACTTAAAGCAATTTCTGATGCAGTGCGTCGTTCGCGTTCTGGCCTGCAAGATCCCAATCGCCCTGTCGGATCATTCTTATTTTTAGGGCCAACCGGAGTAGGCAAAACAGAAATTTGTAAAGCGCTCGCCGAATTTATTTTTGATGATGAGTCGGCATTGCTACGAATCGACATGAGCGAATTCATGGAGAAACATGCCGTCGCCCGCTTGATTGGCGCCCCTCCGGGCTATGTCGGTTACGAACAAGGCGGAGTATTAACCGAGGCAGTTCGTCGTCGCCCTTACCAAGTAATTTTATTCGATGAAGTCGAAAAAGCGCATCACGACGTTTTTAATGTCTTACTGCAAGTGCTCGACGATGGCCGCCTGACTGATTCGCAAGGCCATGTCGTAAATTTTACCAACACGATTATTATTCTGACTTCAAATCTTGGTTCACAATTTTTGAATGATTTGGGCGAAGAGCAAAAAGTTGAGGAGGTGCGCGAGAAAGTGATGGACGTGGTTCGCGGCCATTTTCGTCCAGAATTTTTAAATCGCTTAGATGAAATTATTCTCTTCAATAAACTCAGTCGTCAAAATATGGAAGGCATCGTCGGGACACAATTCGCGCGACTCGCCAAGAGATTGTTAATTCGTAACATCAAACTTGAACTCGATAAATCAGCGAAAAGTTATTTAGCAGCGAAAGGCTTTGATCCCGCTTACGGCGCGCGTCCTCTTAAGCGCGTGATCCAACGCGACATCGAAAATATTTTAGCAGAAAAAATTCTGCGCGGAGAAATTTTCGATGGCCAAGAAGTTAAAATTTCAGCAAAGGGAGAGGTGTTGGAGTTTATTTAGGGCGCACTCTCTCTTGTCCACCCAGTCGAATGACGGGGTCCATTTTGTCGCGGGTAGAAGTGCTTAAATAACAACCGAAATTGTGGCGAGGTGGACCCCGTCATTCGACGGGGTAATAAGTTGAGGGTGTGGAGAGAGGTATTAGTTCTTGCAATCTTATTCCCAAATTTATTCTTCAGCCCTCGTCTTAACTTCAAAATAATTAAATTATGAAAATTAAAAATACTGCCCTTGGAATATTGCTATCATTGCTTGTAAGCATGTCAGCTCACGCTCAAGAAGAACAAAGTGGTGAAAAATTTTCTGCTCACAAAACAGAAATGCTGGGACAATTAAACAAAGAAAAATCACTCATCGATGCCACAATTTCCTGCATTAATTCCGCAGCAAAAAAAGAAGACATGCAGAAATGTCACGAGCAAAAAAAATCATCGATGGACGCGCTAAGACAAGAGAGAGAAGTCATCCACCAAAAAAGAAGAGCTGAAAGAAAAGATAAATTACAGAAAGAATTAAAAGAGCTTGATGAAAAAAGCACTCGCACTTCTAACAAAAAATAATAGGTAATCGGCGTCACCCCGCCTTCATGACGAGGTCCATTTTACTCACAATTTGTGACGAAATGGGCCTCGACATTCGTCGAAGTGATAACTTGAGAAGGGGAATTAATTAGTAATCCACTCCAACAAAATACAGCCCACAAGCCGGCGCATTTGGCCCAGATTTTGTCCGATCTTTTGCTGCTAAAATTATCCCCATCTCTTCCGCAGTAATCTTTCCAAGCCCCACATAAACCAAGGTTCCCACGATATTACGCACCATGTGATGAAGAAAAGATTTCGCAGTAAAATCAATCGTGATCTCTTCGTTATTTTGTAGGATTTCAACTTTATCTAAAGTCTTAATTGGCTGAGATGATTGGCACTGCGAATCGCGAAAAGATGAAAAATCATGCTGACCAACTAAACATTCAGCAGCCCGCTTCATCGCTTTGATATCAAGCTTTCTTGCCACTTGCCACGCTCGATTTTTTTCGAGAACTAATTGGGGGTAACGATTAATAATTCGATAGCGGTAGTGACGTTTTTTTGTTGAGAAGCGCGCGCTAAAATTTTCATCAACTAGCTCGCAAGTGCGGACGGCAACATCCTCTCCGCGCAGGTAATTATTGAGCCTGGCGAGCATCGCGTAATCGAGAAATTTTTTCTGTAAATCGAAATGAACAACCTGCCCTAAAGCATGAACCCCAGAATCTGTTCTGCCTGAATAAGTAATTTTTACTTCTTTTTGTGCCATTAAAAAAATTGCCTTTTCTAAAACTTCCTCGATTGATTTTTGTGCAATGCACGGTTGCTTCTGCAGCCCGCAGTAATTGGTTCCATCATATTCAATTGTAAGTTTGTAGCGCTGAGACATTTTAAAATTTTTTTCGAATTTTATGAGCAAACAAATTTGGCTTCCCTACACGCAAATGCAAAACCACTTGCCACAACTTGAAGTCGTTGGCGCGAAGGGTTCAAAGATTTTTTTAAAAGATGGCCGTATTTTAATCGACGGAATTTCTTCTTGGTGGGCTATGGCGCATGGCTACAACCACCCTCATCTAACTTCGGCAATTGCCAAACAAGCGAAAATTTTGCCTCATATCATGATGGCCGGATTTGCTGCAGAACCCACTTACACATTAGCTGAGCGTCTGTGCAAATTTGCTAAAATGGATCGTGTATTTTTTTCTGATTCTGGTTCGGTAGCGATCGAAGTAGCGATGAAAATCTCTTGGCAATTTCATTTGAATTGTGGCGCGAAGAATAAAACAAAATTTATTTCCTTCAAAAATTCTTACCACGGCGATACTACGGGCGCAATGTCTCTCGCCGACCTCTCTTCCGGTATGCACAAGAAATTTCAGAAAATTTTGCTGAATAATTTTTGTCTCGATTTGCCAAAAAATAAAAATGATCTCGATCGCTTCGAAGATTTTGTGAAAAAAAATAAAAAAATTCTCGCCGGAATTTTTGTCGAGCCTCTCGTTCAGTGTGCTGGCGGAATGCTCTTTCACACCCCGGAAATTTTACGCGAAATTTTTCTTATCGCCAAAAAACACGAGGTACTTTTTATCGCCGACGAATGCGCAGTTGGTTTTTATCGCACCGGCAAGAAATTTGCTTGTGATCACGCAAAAATCACTCCAGATATTCTAACCTTAAGTAAGGCGCTGACCGGCGGAACAATTGGACTTGCAGCAACTCTAGTTTCTAAAAAAATCTTCGAAAAATTCTTGGGCGATTCACTCGATTTAGCTTTAATGCACGGCCCAACTTTTATGGGAAATCCTCTCGCTTGCGCTGCTGCAAATGCTTCACTCGATTTATTTGAACAAGAAGATTACACCAAAAAAACTGCTGAAATTGAAAAGATTTTACGTGTTGAATTAAAAGACTTTAAAAACCCACGCGTGCTTGGCTCTATTGCTGCTATTGATATCGAAGCAGACTTCGAAAAAATTATCGAATTGCGAAAAAAATTCATCGCCTCGGGAATTTTCTTGCGACCATTTGGCAACTGTCTTTATCTGATGCCAGCACTCACAATTACCAAGTCTGACCTTAAAAAAATTACTAACTCAATCGCAAAAATTTTATGAAAATTGGCGTAACTGGAATAACTGGAAGAATGGGCCGAACCATTGCTGGACTGGTTTTGCAAGACACTGTTGCCGAGCTTACTTCTGCATTTGCGCGTAAAAATTCCGGGGAAGATCTTGGAGAATTTTTGGGATTCGAAAAAACCAATACTCAAACCACTTCCAACCTAAGTGAATTCGTCCAAAACTGCGACGCAATCATCGATTTTTCTTCACCAGTTTTAAGTTTAGAGCTAGCCAGAAAATGTGCCGAACTCAAGAAAGTATTGGTCTGCGGCACTACCGGATTTTCTGAAAATGAAAAACAAGAATTCGCCGCACATGCCAAAGACACGGTTATTATTTGGTCTTCAAACATGTCGCTTGGAGTAAATTTATTAATGAATCTCGCCGAGAAAGTTGCAGGAATTTTACACGAAGATTTCGATGTTGAGATCGTTGAAATGCATCACAAAAATAAAGTTGATGCCCCATCTGGAACCGCTCTATCTCTTGGTGCGGCAGTTGCACAAGGTCGCCACATCGAGCTACAAAAAAATGCAGTAATGGCGAGAGTGGGGAAAGATGCAAAACGTAACAAAGGTGAAATCGGCTTCGCAACCCTACGTGGCGGTGATGTAATCGGTGATCACACGGTTATTTTTGCCGGAGAAGGTGAGCGTATTGAACTAACTCACAAAGCTTCTAACCGTGATATTTTTGCCAAGGGTGCAATTCGTGCGGCAATTTGGGGATCAGCTCGGCAACCTGGCTTTTACTCAATGCGAGATGTGCTGAACTAGACAGAACTCTTAAATCAAGTGCTTGAAGCCTCTCTTGGATCTTCGCCTTCGCTGGTATGAAATAAAAAAGGCCCGACTCCTTTTGAGAGTCGGGCCTTTTTTTAATTCATCGACGAAGAATTAAAACTAAACCCAGATCCGTCATTAGAATTGCGACAGTATCTCGCTAAGCCTTAATTCTATTAGCCTCGGGCGAGCACCGCACCGGAAGCGTAGCATGCATACGCTGACGGAGCGGAGCGCAGAACGAGGCTAATAGAATTAAGGGTTAGTAGAGATAATGGCGTGATTCTAATGACGGATTTGGGTTAAACGTCAGTCAAAAAACTCTTAAACAACTTCGCACGATTTGGATGCTGTAATTTTTTCAAAGCTTTCGCTTCGATTTGTCTGATCCGTTCACGAGTTACCGAGAATTGTTTGCCGACTTCTTCCAAAGTGTGATCTGTCACCATACCAATACCGAAGCGCATGCGCAGCACCCGCTCTTCACGAGAAGTTAGAGATGAGAGCATTTGCGCAGTTACTTCTTTTAACTTCGAATAAGCCGCAGCATCGAATGGAAGCACTGCGGTTTTATCTTCGATGAAATCTCCAAGAATACTTTCTTCGTCGTCGCCACCAGCGATTGGCGATTCAAGACTGACCGGATCTTTTGAAGTGCGGAGAACTTTACGAACCTTATCAACTGGCATCAAAAGCTTATCGGCGATCTCTTGCGCGTCAGGCGTTCTACCTAATTCTTGCGTAAGTTGACGAGAGGTTTTGACGATTTTATTGATCGTCTCAACCATGTGAATTGGGATACGAATCGTGCGCGATTGATCTGCGATCGCACGAGTGATTGCTTGGCGAATCCACCAAGTTGCGTAGGTCGAAAATTTGTAACCACGACGATATTCAAACTTATCGACAGCGCGCATTAAGCCGATATTTCCTTCTTGGATTAGATCTAAAAATTGCAGACCGCGATTCGTGTATTTTTTTGCGATTGAAACTACGAGACGAAGATTCGCCTCAATCATTTCTTTCTTCGCTTGCAACTCTTCTTCCTGACTTCTGCGTACGTTATTTACGAGCAGTTTGAAATCGACGATACTAAGGCCGAGAATTTTAATAAATTTTCCTAAACGATTTTGTGTTTCGTGAATCTTTTCTTTGCCACCAACTAAAAATTTCTGCCATTTTTTGTCACTAACGAGCTCAGCTTTTTTGAACCAAGCTGCGCCCTCTTCAACTCCGTGGTAATTTTTGAGGAAGACAGATTTTTCAACGCCAAATTCTTGCGCACATCTCAATAATTCGAGATCAATCGTAAGCAATTTTTGCTGCGCTTCGTAGACCTGATCGACCAAAGATTTAATCAAAGAATCATTGAAACTTACTTCAGTAGTAAGTGTTTCGAATTCAGCTTTGAGGCGGTTAATGTCTTTGTTTACCTTGATTTGCTCGTGAGTTTTTTCTTCAGATTTGTCGATTATTTTCTGACAAGTATCCGCGATTCTTTGAAACAAATCGAGCATCTTCGGCATCAAAATACGCTCCATCGAAACAAAAGAGACAACACTCTCATCAATTTCTTCGAGCTCTTCATCTTCAAATAAAGTCTCTTCAGAACTTTCTGAAGACGAATCAACTTGGGCATTAATGATTGAAACTACGTCCTCTTCTTCCGCCGTTTGATCATTATTTCTAATAATTTCTTCGAGCTCGGCATTGTAAGTTTCATCAATGCGAATGATATCGCGAAGCAAAATAGTGCCGTTAGACAAGCCACTGTACCACTCGATGAAGTGGCGCATAATTAGCGGACCTTGGTAGATGAATCTGATTGTTTTATTACGACCTTCTTCGATGCGCATCGCGATCGCTACTTCATCTTCACGAGTCAGCAATTTTACCGTACTCATTGAGCGCAAATAAGTTTTTACTGAATCTTCAGAGCGCTTTTGACTTTTTTCGTCATCCTTAGCGGCGGCACTTTCTTCCATTAATCTTTCCGCGTCTTCTTCTCTTTCGACGACTTGAATTTTGAATTCAGAAAGAATGTCTAATATGCGATCAAGCTTACTCGCATTTGTATCTGGGTCGATGTGATCGTTAATTTGATCGTGGGTTACAAAGCCCTGAGTCTTTCCGAGCGCTAGAAGTTTTTTTAATTTTTCAGCGAGTTTGTCGGAGAATTTTTTACCTTCATCATCGTGCTTTTGAATCGCTAAACGCACGTCTTGAATAAGCTGAAATCTCTCTGCAAGAAATACCGTTCTGTCATTAACGGGAACTTTAACTTTTGCTTTTCTTGGAGCTTTTGGCGCTTTCGGAGGCTTAACTTTTTTTTCTTTTTTTGGCTTTGGTTCTGGCTTCTTTGACTTCACCACTTTTTTTATTTCCACTTGAGGAAGGGATTTTTTTGGCTCAGGTTTTTTAACGACTTTCTTTATCGGTGCCGCTTTTTTCGCTGGCACGGACTTCTTCGCCACTTTTTTTGGTGTGATTTTTTTTATGATTTTTTTCGGTGCGATTTTTTTCGGAGCAATCTTCGCTACTGGCTTAACTTTTTTTGGTGTGATTTTTTTCACAGATTTTTTTATTAGTAATTTTTTTACGACTTTTTTCACGGCCATTTTTGCTCCTAAATTAATTCTTTCTCCGCAGCCAAAATCATGGCCTGGAGTGAGTTTTTATAATCGAAAATTTCTTTGATTTTTTGGTCTGTAATTGCGGTTTCATCCGTCTCGGCTTCGTTAATTTTACCTAAAGACTCTCCGCATTGCGCTTCCACTTGAAGTAATAAATCTTTCAAAAGCAAAAGGCGAAACCTGACTTTCACCGACTCTAGATCAATGCCCTCAAGGCTTGCAACAATATTTTCTATCTCGACCATTTCAGCTGCGAACTTCGTTAAATCATGTCCTTCATTTTCAATTATTAGCTCTTTTAGGTGAGTAAATTTTTCACTACCGAGAAGCGATTCTTTGATGTCAAAAATATCGTCACGAAACCGCGCCAAATCCGGAAACTTAACAATAAAGGCAATGATGTTTTTAGCTAAGTCATCCGCCAAATTTCTTGGTGGTAGCAAAGTAATTTTGCTAAAAATTGCTGGAGATTTTTTTTGACCGCGACCGAGTGAAAATAGCGAATCTTTAACGAAGAGAGAAAAATATTTTTTAGACGCCGGATCTTGAATGGCCGAGATTCTAGCGGTTAAATTAGCTTCGAGTTTAGCCTTATTTTCAGCCGAAATTTTTTTGCTGCGATCAATCGAAAGCTCGGTCAGCGCAAACTCAAATAGACTTTCCGACAGCGGCGATGCTGCGTTGAAAAGTTTTTCTAATTCTTTGGCGCCAAAACTTTTAACAAAATCATCGGGATCCATTTTTCCCGGCAACAATGCGAAGAAAATATTTTTTCTCGCATTGATTAAAGGCAGAGCAATTTCGGTAACGCGTTTGGCAGCACGAACTCCCGCCGCATCACCATCTAAACAAATTACGATTTTATCCGTGATATAAAAAAGCTCTTTTAAATGCTCCGCTCCAAGCGCAGTTCCGAGGCCAGCGACGACATTTTCAACCCCACTATTGGCCAAGGCGATCGCATCCATGTAACCCTCGACCACAACCGCTGAACCCTTAGAAAATATGGCTTTACGCGCTCCAAAAAAATTGTAGAGGGTTTGGTTTTTTTTAAAAATTTCTGTTTCCGCCGAGTTTAAATATTTCGGCATTTCAACGCCAAGCACTCTTCCGCCAAAAGCAATTACGCGATTTTTTTTGTCGGTAATTGGAAAAATTATTCGATTACGGAATTTGTCGTAAAATTTGCCCCGATCATTTTTGCCAATGATGCCGGTCCTAGATATTTCTAACTCGGAGAATTTTTCGGCAATTAAAAAATTCGTCAGGGCTTCGTATGAATTTAACGAAAAACCGAGGCGAAATTTTTTTGCCGAAGAGGAATTGAGGCCTCGTTTATTCAAATAACTGCGTGATTCCGACCCAGTATTTCCGTGTAAATTTTTTTCAAAAAACTGCGCCGCTTTTTCAAGAATTAAGTAGTCGCGCTCGAGTTGATTTTCTTTACTCTCGTCGAACTTCACTTGCGGAATCTCAATGCCAAAATCATCGGCTAATTTTACCACCGCGTCACGAAATTCGAGACCTTCGCTATTCATCACAAAGCCAATGATGTCGCCATGTGCCGCACATCCGAAGCAATGGTAAAAACCCTTCTGGTCGTTAACGGTAAAAGATGGGCTTTTTTCGTTGTGAAAAGGACAAAGACCGGAAAATTCTTGGCCGCGCTGTTTGAGTTTCACGCGCTTGCCAACAACTTCGGAGATCAAAATTGCTGAGCGTAATTTTTCAGGAAAATCCCTGGGAAATAGCTTTGGGGAATACATCTAGCCCCACATAAAACCGAATCCCGTCATCAAAAAAGAGAACACCATCGGAATAGAAAAATTGTCGTCGACATTTAGCAGACTTGGGCGCGCCTCGATCATTGTTACGCAAAAAACAGAAAAAACTCCGAAGAAATAAAACCAGAAATGTACGTGAAAAATCATACCACATCCAACCAAAATCAGCAGAGCACTAATTAAAAATGCCAGGGCTCCTGCCCGACTTTTTTCAAAAAATGGCTGACTTGGAATAGCCTTGCCAACAATTGCTGATAAGGCGTCAGAGATTACTACAATTAAAAATGAAACGACGGCAATTTCTTTGCTGAAAAGAAGAAAATTAATGCAAGCAGCAAGCAGCATGAAACTGGCGCCGCAAAGTTTTTTGCCCTCGATTTCGTGTGGCCGTAAAATTGGTGCGAATAGCTTTAAAAAAATCGCTTTAATCTTCGGATTTTCCTGACGCAGATGGTCAAGTGTAACCATAAAAATAGTGATCGGAGCTAAAATCAGTAAAGTCTTCCACTTACCGAAGTGGTAGAAAAAAAGCGGGATCAGAATTGCTGAAAAATGCAAAGATTTGCGGTAGAGCTCGTTAGATAAATTCATTGCGCGTCCTCATTTTGATTAGGATAAATTACCACTTCATTTTTGCCGACGAAGCCCAGCACTTTACGCGATTGTTCGTCAACAAGATCGAGATCGAGTGAGTCGGGACTCATGCCATCAACTAAATTTTTTTTGGCCTGCATCTTGGATGAAAGTTCCTGCTTGGTGATTTCTTTATTTTCGATTTGGCCTTTAAGAGCAAAAAATTTGACCAATCCTTTCTCGCCAAAAATAGTGAAAACGAAGAAATAAAAAATGATTACGAGCGCAGTAAAATAACTGACAAAAACAGACTTGGAGATGTTGTGCTTCTTAACAAAATCGTAAAGAAAATTGGTCTTCATTAACTCCTAAAACAAACGTCTTTAACTGCCGCAATAATGTCTGCGGTTTTTGGTAAAGCCAGGCTTTCGAGATTGGCGGCGTAAGGCAGAGGGCAGTCGATTGAAGTAAGTTTTTTTACTGGAGCGTCGAGATAATCGAAAGCTTCTTCCATCAAAATTGAGGCGATTTCAGAGCCGATCGAAGCAAAAGGAAATCCTTCTTCAACCGTCACGCAACGTGAAGTTTTTTTCACTGATTCGATGATTGTTGCACGATCGATTGGACGAATTGTGCGCAGATCAATTACTTCCGCTTCGATTCCTTCTAAAGCCAGTTGTTCTGCAGCTTCAAGCGCATATTTGACCACGAGAGAGAAGCCAATAATCGTTACATCTTTGCCTTCACGCAAAACCTTTGCTTTACCGATTTCAACGACGTGATCTTCGTCATACTCCTCTTCAAAAGAGAGGCCATAAGTGAGTTCGTTTTCGAGAAAAACTACAGGATTTGGATCGCGAATTGCCGCTTTGAGTAAACCTTTGCAATCAGCAGCGCTGTAAGGTGAAACCACTTTTAATCCAGGCACTGAGCCATACCAAGCAGCGTAACATTGCGAGTGCTGCGCGCCAACTCTTGATGCCGCGCCGTTTGGACCACGGAAAACGATTGGGCAACGCACTTGTCCGCCCGACATGTAACAGGTTTTTGCTGCAGAATTAATGATTTGATCAATCGCCTGCATGGCGAAATTGAAGGTCATAAATTCGACGATAGGTCTAAGTCCGGCAAATGCCGCACCTACAGCCAAGCCAGCAAAACCGTGCTCGGTAATTGGTGTATCAATCACTCTTTTTGCACCAAATTCAGCGAGTAATCCTTGAGTAACTTTGTAAGCGCCATTGTATTCAGCGACTTCTTCGCCCATTACAAAAATTTTATTGTCGCTACGCATTTCTTCCGCCATCGCTTCACGCAAGGCTTCGCGGACTGTTATTTTTCTAAGCATGTTAATTATAAATTTCAGTTAGGAGCTCTGATTCATCTGGCTCTGGAGAGTTTTTAGCAAACTCAACAATCTCGTTAACTTCATTCTTAATCGCGTCGTCGATTTTTTGGATGTCGCTTTCAGCCGCAATTTTATTGGTTAAAATCATCTCACGCAAAGAATCGATCGGATCTTTTTCTTTACGACAATTTACCTCTTCCTTACTGCGATAAGTCGCCGGATCAGACATTGAGTGGCCGCGGTAACGGTAAGTATCCATTTCAATAATCATTGGACCTTTGCCCGAACGCACGAAATCGACAACTTTTTGCCCCTCAGAAATCACGGAAAAAATATCCATTCCGTCAATTTTTACGCCCGGAATATTGAAACCTTCACCCCTTCTGTGGAGCTCGTTCGTCGAAGATGCGCGCGCTTGCGAAGTGCCCATCGCGTAGTGATTATTTTCAATGATAAAAATTACAGGAAGGTCCCACAGCTTAGCCATGTTGAAGGCTTCGTAAACTTGTCCTTGATGCGCCGCGCCGTCACCAAAATAACAGTAAGTTATATTTTTTTTGCCGAGATATTTATCCGCAAAAGCAAGTCCAGCACCGATTGGCACTGATGCGCCGACGATTCCGTGTCCGCCGTAGAAATGTTTTTCAAAATCAAAAAGATGCATTGAGCCGCCCTTGCCCTTTGAACAGCCATCGCGCCTGCCAAGAAGTTCCGCCATTATCTTTTTTGGATCAGAGCCTACAGAAATCATGTGCCCGTGATCACGGTATGTTGTAATTACTTTGTCGCCGTCTTTCATCGTGTGACTCATGCCCGTGGCGATTGCCTCTTGGCCGATGTAAAGGTGACAGAAACCGGCGATTAAGCCCATTCCGTAGAGTTGTCCGGCTCTTTCTTCGAAGCGTCGGATCAGCAACATTTCGCGGTAAAATCCGAGTAGTTCTTTTTTAGAAAAATTTTTAATGGAGTTGTGCTTGGAAATCATTGGCAATTGGATTAGCTGGGAAGGCGCGCTGGATAAATTTGGACACTAAAAAGTCAAATTTAGAAATTTCACCCCTTAATTCTTTGCAAAAAAAATTTTACAAAATCATGTTCAGGAAATGTCACCTCAAAAAAATACTACCAATCTAAATTAATCAAAAAAATGCCTAACAAGTCTAAATTCCTAAAATCAGCTACGTTGGCAATCGCTAGTGTGGTTCTCGTTTCCAGCCTTTCTTCTTGCAAAATGATGCGCTGTAAAAATAGCGACACCTCAAAAGACGCTAGCGTTAAAGAAGAAAAATCTAGCCACATAATAAAAGATGGAAAAATGAAATGTTCTTCAAAAATGAAAGAAGAAAAAACGAAAGAAGTAAAAGTTGAAAAAGCTAAAAAGGCAAAAGCAGTTAAAGCCGAAGCTGCTCCGAAAAAAGCTGAGTAATCTAAAATTTTAAATAGGTCTCGTCTCACAACGAGGCCTATTTTTTTTGCTCAATGTTTGGTAAAATATTTGGTTTGGGACTTAGACACCCACATCACCAACACGCTCTCCAACAAAAACCTGACGTTGATTTTTTTGAGGTGCACAGTGAAAATTTTATTGCCGAAGGCGGTGCGTCTCTCGATTTTTTAGAAAAAATTTCTGCGCTTTATCCCCTTAGTTTTCACTGTGTTGGAATATCGCTTGGATCAGCTTCCGGCCTCGACAAAAAACATCTAAAAAACATCAAAAAACTTCTCGATCGTTTCAAGCCGATTTTATTTTCTGACCATCTTTCTTGGAGCAATTCTTCAAACGCCGGCACCGCAAATGACTTACTTCCGATCCCATACACCAAAGAAGCACTGCAAATTTTTTGCGACAATGTGCGTCACGCTCAGGATTTTTTTGGTCGCGAAATCTTGATTGAAAATCCTTCTGCTTATTTGGAATTCACTGATTCAAAAATTTCTGAAGTAAATTTTTTAAATGAAATCGCACAGAAAACTGGCTGCGGAATCTTGCTCGACATTAACAATATTTTTGTCAGCGCCGAGAATTTTTCTTTCGACGCTAAAAAATATCTAGATGAAATAGACGTCACTAAAGTTAAAGAGATTCATCTTGCCGGACACAGTATTTACAAGGGCCTACGCATCGACACGCACAACACTAACATTTGCGATGAAGTCCTTTTGCTCTACAAAAATTTTGTCAAAAAAAATAAATTAAAAGTTCCGACACTCGTCGAATGGGACGAAGAAATTCCTGAATTTTCGGTACTTTTTAACGAGCTCGAAAAAGTGAAATCGCTGAAATGAAATTAAAAAAACTTCAGAATAATTTTGTAAATGCACTCTACGGCGAAAGCAGTGAAGACCTGCTTTTAAGCATTAAAAAAGGCAAGTTGTTGAAGGAAGAATTGCTGGATATTTATCGCAACAATCTGCGCGAAACTTTGATTAATGCGCTGCAAATCACTTATTCAGAAATTCACAAAAATCTTGGCGCAAAAAAATTCCAAAAACTCTGCGACGAATTCATTAAAAAAAATCGCTCCCGCAGCAGCAATTTGGACGATTATGGCCCAGAATTTAATCCAGGATTAAATTCAGGATTTGCCGGAGAGGTAGAATGGCTCAAACACCAGTCTTACCTGGCACGAGACGCCAAGCCTTTGAACTTAAAAAAATTAAAAAAACTACCGCCAGAAAAACTCTTTGAGGTAAAATTTAAACTTCACCCCGCCTGTTTTTTGCACAAAAATTTGATTATTTACCGTCAAGATTTGGCAGTGAGGACAGAAAAAATTTCGCGCGCCGAAATGAATTTTTTACGCGGCGTGCAAGAAAATTTTTCTCTCTACGAAATTTACGAGAAACATAAAATCAACATTCGAACCTGCTTACAAAAATATCTTGCAAATGGGGTGTTGAGTAAATTTTCTGCACAGTAAAAAAATTAGGTTTTACCCAATAAACACAAGGAGCTAAGAAAATGATTTACGATTCAAACAATGTTTTTGCAAAAATTATTCGCGGCGAAATTACGGTGCAAAAAATTTACGAAGACGAAAATATTCTAGCCTTTCACGACATTTCAAAAGCAGCTCCGATTCATGCTCTTGTTATTCCGAAAGGGGAGTTTAAAAATTTTTCTGACTTCGTCGCCAAAGAAACTTCCGAAAAAATTTCTAACTTTTTTAAAAAAGTTTCCGAAATTGCCGCGCTGCTTGAAGCAGACAAATCGGGCTTCCGCTTAATTTCAAACATCGGCTCAGACGCGCATCAAACAGTTCCCCATTTTCACGTTCATATTCTTGCGGGCAAAAAAATGGGCTCACTAATTTCTTCCGACAACCAACTGAGATAAAAAAATGGCTAATAAAATGCAGGCAGCGACACAAATTATTCACGCGGGACGCGATCCGAAAACGCAAGGCTGGATGGTTAATCCGCCGATTTACCAAAGTTCAACAATTGCTTTTCCAACCTTAGAAGATTTGCTTTACGCTGAGCGCGGCTATTCTCACAACGATCTCGTCGAGCCTTACGAGCTGAAGTACGGGCGCTACGGTACGCAAACAAATTTTGCACTCGAAAAAGCGGTCGCGACGATTGAAAATGGCTATAATAGTTTTGTTACCTCTTCCGGCGCAGCTGCTGTAAATACTGCTTTAATGGCGTTTTTGAAAACCGGAGATCACCTACTTTTAGTCGACAGCACTTACTCACCGACACGCAGTTTTGCTGACAAATTTTTGAAGAAGCTCGGTATTGAGACTACCTATTATGATCCATCAATCGGCAAAGATATTGAGAAGCTAATCAAGAAAAATACCAAAGTGATTTTCATGGAAAGCCCAGGATCTCTAAGTTTCGAAGTGCAAGATGTGGCGTCGATTTGTAAAGTGGCGAAGAAGCAGGGAATCATTACGATTCTAGACAATTCATGGGCGAGCGGCATTTATTTTAAACCACTTGATCATGGCGTTGATGTTTCGGTAATGGCTTTAACCAAATATATTAATGGCCATTCCGACATGATGATGGGTGCAATTACGATTCAGAAAAAACATTTTCATGAGATCTACGAATCCTTCAGATACATGGCCGTGAACGCTGCGCCATTTTCTTCTTACATGGTTCAGCGCGGCATGCGTACGGCGAAAGTGCGAATGGATCACTGCTTTAAATCCGCGGTAGATCTCGCTTCGTGGTTAGAAAAACGTCCAGAAGTTTCAAAAGTTTTATATCCCGCACTTAAGTCAGACAAAAACCATAAGATGTGGAAGCAGTATTTCACTGGCGCTGCAGGTTTATTTACTGTGGTCCTCGATAAAAAATATCCGAAAAATGTCCTCGCGCGCATGCTCGACAAATTGCATCTCTACACAATGGGCTATTCTTGGGGCGGCTACGAATCATTGATTCTGCCAGTGGACGCCACTTCAGTTCGCACCGCAACTAAATGGCCTTACAGCGATAAAACTTGTCTAAGAATTAGCGTTGGCCTGGAAGATGTCGGCGACTTGAAAGCTGATTTGGAAGAGGGATTTAAAAGGCTGAAAAAGAAGTAATTCATTCGTTGTTCGAGCGAGGTCTAGAACTCTGAAGCCTTGCTCGCCAGGTCATAATTCCACTCGACCAACAGATAAATAATTTTCAATTGTTTTGAGCAGATTTATTTTGGAAGTCGCCTTTTCGATGAGGCAATTCATGCCGCTATCCACAGCTTTTTTTACAGTTTTTTCACCATCAAAGGATGTCAAAGCAATGATTGGAATTGAGTGGTAATTTTTGAAATTTCTAAAAACACTTCCTTCGCGAATTGCCTTTGCCGCTTCGTAGCCATTCATAATCGGCATTTCGCCATCCATTAAAATTAAATCGAAATTTTCCTCGTCTAGAATTTCCAAAGCCTCTCTGCCGTTTTCAGCGTGCGAAACATTGTAACCACTGCTCTCCAAAACCCTTCTCGTGACTTTGATATTTACCGGATTGTCTTCAACGAGAAGGATTGATTTGCCCGTGCCCAGTGCGGGTCTGGAATCATCCACGCCAAAATACAGAAACAGTTTTGTTCCGAAATCCTTCTTTGATTCAACTTCTAGTTTGCCGCGATGCAGCTCGATTAATTTTAAAACAATCGACATTCCAATTCCGTAAGAATCGATTTTTTTCTCTTTGGCAATTTCTGATTTATCGATTTCTCCACCAGTTCCACCAAGATATTTTACGACTTCTTGCTCACTCATTCCGTAACCATTGTCGACGATCTCAATACAAATTTGTTTAGCGCCTTCCAGGTATTTTACCGAGATCAAAACCTCATTTTTAGCGCGACTATATTTGATCGCATTGATGATTAAGTTGGTCAAAATTTCCTTCATTTTGTGCAAATCACATCTGAGTTTTGGCAAATTATTTTCTATCTTAGTGCGTAGCTCCACCTGATTAATCGCAGCAAAACTTCTGTTCGCAATCACAACTTCTTCGACAAGTGATTTAGCAGAATATTCTTTAATTTTTCCTAATCGAAACTCTCCGCGCTCGATCTGGTGAGTGTCAAGCAGCTCTTTAACGAAATCCATTAGCTCTTCCGATTGATCGGAAATCATCTCAACATTTCTTAGATTTTCGCTTTCTGAGATTTCTGGCCTGGTCTTTTTTTCGAGGATTAGATTTGCCAAACCGTTGATTCCAAAAATTTGGTTTTTGATGTCGTGAGCTATTGAAAAAAGTATTCTTTCTTTATCTCTGCTGGTTTTTTCTAAGAAAATTCTAAGACCTTTTTCTACCTTAAATAAGTAAAGAATTATTAAGAAAAATATTGCGAGACAGATAAATTCAATGATGCGAGGAAGCACCAGAACATTGAATTGGTGATAAAAAAAACTTTTGTCAAAACCAGTAAGAATGATGTAGGGATATTTAGAGATTTTTCTGTAATGACTTAAACTTATGTCGCCAATTTTTATCTCTTTTTCTAATACCCCCGACTCTGCAGCAAAAATTGTTGGATTAAAATTTTTCCAAAAAAAATCACCATCTCGGGCAAGGTCAATATCGACAGATTGTAAGATAATTTTCAGGTCTTGATCCAAAACAACAAAGCTGGCTTTGCTATTTAATTTTTGCGCAACATGCCGAGAAAACTCAGCAATATCGAAACCAACAGTGATCACGCCCAAATACTTTCCGCCCTCGTCCACAACTCCAGTACCGACCGGAATAACCCAGCTATTACTTGGATCGCCAAAAATAGGAAATGAAACTTGCAAAACCCAAGGATTCTTCGAAGACAACGCCACATATTGACGCCCCAGCATATTTGGAGGATCTTTGCGAATGCCTAATTTACTGTTAACGGTTTGATAATTTTTGGCATCAACCCAATCAAAAGATGACCAAGAAAATAGTTCTGAGTTTTTATTTTTGATGCGATCTGCTTCGTGAAATAATTCTAAAATAAATTTTAAATCACGCGCCCCATGATGAGCAATTTGCTTGCCGATGTGGCTATTAATCTGGTTGGCGTAATCGAATGATTCTGAGATTGCAGAAGCGATGTTTTTCGATGATTTTTGTAGGCTTATTGAACTCTCAGCTAAGGCTCCTCGAAAAGAAATGTAGGCAAAAATTACTACAACTAACATCACCGACAGAATCGCAACCAGAGCAAAAGTTAAATAACCCCAGGAGAAAATCTTTTTGCGCATATTCTGCGCGGCGATGATTAGCACCTTCTTATTATTTCTTCTCCGCGTCAGCAGCGACAGTCACCTTAACCATTACATCAGGATCAGACACGCTTCCACTTTTTCCCGCGCCTTTTTTGATTTTATCGACGAATTCCATTCCTTTGATTACGCGTCCCCAGACCGTGTATTGGCTGTCGAGAAATCTTGAGTCATGAGTCACAATAAAAAATTGGCTGTTGGCACTGTCTGGTTGACCAGAGCGCGCCATTGAAACTGCACCGCGCACATGTGGCTCGTCAGAAAATTCGGCTTTAAGATTTGGCAATTTTGAACCACCCATTCCCGTTCCCGTAGGATCGCCAGTTTGCGTCATGAAGCCGTCAATCACGCGATGAAAAACTATTCCGTCGTAAAATTTTTTACGCGCTAAAGTTTTAATTCTTTCAACGTGTTTTGGCGCAATTTGCGGCATCATTTCAATTACCACGCGACCATATTTTAAATCGATGTAAAGAATATTTTCGAGATCTTGTCCCTGAGTTTGCCCCTGAGGCTGTCTCTGAGTTTGTTGTTTGTTTTTTTGAGCAGATGCGTGATTCATAAAAGCGAAAATTAGAGTTAAGAAAGTTAAGAAAGTCTTTTTCATAAAATCTGAAATTGCGTTGCGGGAACAGTTGTGGGAACAAGGTGCGCGCACTCTGTTTGCCGATCCCTACTTTTCAAGTAGCGTTTAATTTTTTACTTTTTACCTTCCGCGCCCCCTCGTTAACCCATCAATAAAAGGAGTTCCAAGTGTCTATTAATAAAGTAATTCTGGTTGGCAATGTTGGCCAAGATCCTGAAGTCCGCACACTTTCTGACGGACGTGAAATCGCCAATTTTTCTCTCGCTACTTCTGAAAGCTGGAAAGACAAAAGCACCGGCGAAAAAAAAGAAAAAACTGAATGGCACCGCGTGGTCATCTTCTCGCAAGGCTTGGTAAATATCGTCAAAAATTACGTTAAAAAAGGCACTAAACTTTACGTCGAAGGTTCAGTGCAAACCAGAAAATGGACTGACGCTCAGGGCGTTGAAAAATTCACTACTGAAATCGTTTTGCAAAATTTCAATTCAAGCTTGCAAATCCTTGATTCACGCGAGCGTAGCCCCGGCCAATCATCTTCATCTTCTGATTATTCATCGAGCAAATCGAAGAATAATAACGCAGACATTCACGTCGAAGAATCTGACGACGAAATTCCTTTCTAGATCTACTTTCTAACTCATGCCTACAGTCACAATTAACGGCAAATCCGTAACAATTGCTGATGGATTAACCATTATCCAAGCCTGCGAAATCGCTAACGTCGAAGTGCCTCGCTTCTGTTATCACGAGCGCTTAGCCATTGCCGGTAACTGTCGCATGTGTTTAGTAGAAGTTGAGGGGATGCCTCCAAAGCCCGTAGCATCTTGCGCTATGCCGGCTACTGAGGGAATGAAAATTCATACTGACACGCCAATGGTGAAAAAGGCGCGTGAAGGGGTGATGGAATTTTTACTTGCTAATCACCCGCTTGATTGCCCGATTTGTGATCAAGGTGGTGAGTGCGATTTACAAGATCAGGCCTACCAGTACGGCAGCGGCAAAAGTCATTACCACGAACAGAAGAGGGCGGTTCAAGATAAAAACATGGGCCCACTCGTAAAGACGCAAATGACGCGCTGCATCCAATGTACACGCTGCATTCGCTTCATTGAAGATGTCGCGGGAACTACCGAACTCGGCGCAGTTAATCGCGGCGAAAATATGGAAATCACGACCTATCTCGATCAGAATATTAAATCCGAACTCTCTGGAAATATTATCGATCTTTGTCCGGTAGGCGCCCTCACCTCTAAGCCTTACGCCTTTAAAGCACGTAGCTGGGAATTAAATAAAACCGAAACAATCGACATCATGGATGCGGTGGGAAGCAACATCCGTATTGACTCGCGCGGCATTGAAGTAATGCGAATTTTGCCACGCTTGAATGAAGAAATTAACGAAGAATGGATTTCTGACAAAACGCGTTTTTGCTATGACGGCCTAAAATACCAACGTCTCGACAAGCCTTACGTCAAGCGTGAAGGCGGGTTGCAATCAGCAAGTTTTGAGCAAGCTTACAAGGCAATCGTTGAAGTTGTAAAAGCTGTAAACCCTAGCGAAATCGCGGTGTTAAGCGGACAACTTTCTTCCGCTGAAGAAAATTTTGCGCTGAAAAAAATCTGCGAAAAACTCGGAATTAAAAATTTTGATTGTCGTTTGAGCGGCGAAAAACTTAGCGCCACAGACTCCGCTTCTTACCTATTTAACACAAAAATTTCTGGAATTGAGGAAGCTGACGCTTGTTTGTTAATCGGCACCAATCCGCGCAAAGATGCGCCAATCCTCAATGTGCGACTACGCAAAAGATTCCTGAGCAAGAAATTAAAAGTTTTCGCAATTGGTGTAGATGTCGACCTGACTTACGCTTACGAAAATTTAGGTAGCGATCTTTCTGAGTTAAGAAATGTCGATTTGTCTGCCTACAAAAACCCAATGTTGATTTTGGGTCACGACGTAATCACTCGCGCCGACGGCGCAGAAGTTTTAAATCTCGCAAAAAAAATTGCCGAAAAATCCGGAATGATTCGCGCAGATTGGAACGGATTTAATTTTCTTTCTAAATCTACTGGCCTGCTAAATGGCTTAACTGCTGGCTTCGTCGGCTCTTCAAATGTCGAAGAAATTCTTAAAAAATGCGCGAGCAAAGAAATTAAAATCGTAATTCTTCACGCCGTTGACGACGAAATTGATTTCAAAAAATTAAAAGATTCTTTTGTAATTTACCTCGGAACTCACGGCGATCGCGGCGCACACGTGGCTGACGTAATTTTACCAACAGCAGCTTACAGCGAAAAAACAGCGACCTACATTAATCTCGAAGGTCGCGCTCAAACCACAGCCCGAGCGGTTTTCGCGCCCGGTGAAGCAAAAGAAGATTGGAAAATTTTTACTGAATTAGCGCAAGAATTTGGCTTCGATCTTGGTACAAAACCTGATTTTGCGGAACTGTTAAAAACAATTTGGATTAAATCTTCGGAAGCAAATGGAGACTTCTCCGATGAAAAAATTGCCGCAAAAAATTTCGATTTTTACCTAACAAATCCAATTGCCCGAGCATCGCGCACTTTGAATAAATGCAGCGCAGAATTGAAGTAGAAAGCCCTGTAGAAGTTCAGCAGTTCAGTTGAAAAATTACCAAAACTCGTCACTGCTGCCGTTCGAGCGAAGTCTAGACCCAGATACCGGCAAAAAATTTAAACCAAAAAATAAAAAGATTTTGAGCACGGTGCTCAAAATTGGCTTCAACCCGCTATTTAGTTGAGTTCTTCTTTCAGAAATTCGAATTTTTTTCCGCGAGAATCTGAGACTAAATCAGCCAAAATTTTTCCCGATCCAGCAGACATTGTCCAGCCGAGCGAGCCGTGTCCGGTATTTAAAAAAAGATTTCCGTATTTCTTCACTTCGCAAATTAGCGGAATTGAGTTTGGACGAAATGGACGGAATCCGCACCATTCTTCAAGTCGATTAAAATTACCAAAATCAGCAAAAGATGCTCTCAAAACTTTTTTCAGAAAGGAAATCTGCCCCTTATTCTTACCGCTCTTAAGCCCACAGAAATCAACGGTTCCAGCCATTCTAAAAACATTGCCAATACGCGAATAAACCACCTTATTTTCTGAATCAGTCAGAGCTAAATTCGGCGCAACAAATTCTTCGTCACAAGAAATTGAAAGACTGTGACCTTTAATTGGATAAATTTTCGTTTCAACTTTAATGCCGCTCAAAAGCCTGGTACTGGCGGCTCCAAGCGCGTAAACATATTTTTCAGCAACAAAAACTCCTTTGTTAGTATTGATGCCGGTAATTTTTTTGTAGTTGGTTAAAATATTTTTAACGTCAGTGCTCCACTCAAAAACTACACCATATTTTTCCTGACAAATTTTTGTAAGAGCCTTGGTAAAAAGAGCGCTGTTGCCGCTTGCATCATCTTCGTAAAAAATCCCGCCGGCTAATTTTTTTTTGTCAAAAAGTTTAATTAAAGCCGGTTCTTTTTTTAGACATTCTTCGGCGCTCAAAATTTGAGTTCTGCACCCAAGAGAATTGTAGGTCTCTACGCCTTTTACTGCTTTTTCTAACTTTTTTGTGTCGCGAAAGAAATGGAGAATTCCGTTATTTTTGTAATCGAAAAAAAGATTTTTTTCTTCGTTAATGACCTGCTTTAAAACCTCTCTGCTGTAAGACGTAAGCGCAAATAATTTTTGACTATTTTCTTGTGATTTTTGCACGGAAGAATTTCTGCAAAACTCAGTAGCAAAGCGCCAAAATTCTTTGCTCGTACAATCAGAAATTGTTAAAAATGAGTTAGGCAAAAACGCTGCTTTCAACATTGCCGAGAGCGAAGTTTTTGCCGCCCAAGTTTCAATGTGCGAGTAACTCAACTGCCCGCCATTGGCGTAAGAACAGCCCTCTCCAGCAGAAGAACTTTTTTCAATTACGGTTACTTGATGACCGGCGCGAGCAAGGAAATACGCGCTTACAACACCGATGACGCCAGCGCCCAGAACAATTACTTTCATTACTAAAGTTAGTTAGAATTATCGACGAAATATGCCCAACATCTTCAACGTTCCAGCAAATTATCACTTTCTAGAAACGCTAGCTTGCTGGCTGGAAGAGAGGTTTGGTGATCAATTAGCAAAAGTAAAAATTCTTCTACCGAGTCGACGCTCTTGTCGCGAGTTGCAACAAATTTTTATCCAAAAAAACTTCTCAGGTTTTTTACCAAAAATCAAAGCGATCTCTGATATTTCTTGCGAAGATTTTGCTGATTTTCAGCAGCAAGAAATCATCGATGAGATCTTGGAAATTAAGGTTTTGGATGGGATCGATCAATTATTATTTTTAACTACTGAAATTCAAAAGCAGCAGGTTTTTGGCGAAATGAATTTTGAGCATTCGTTTAAAATCGCTCTCCATCTCAAAGATCTGTTTGAAGAAATTGAGCGCGAGCAAATTGACGCTAAAAAATTTCACGAAATTGATGATTCCAACCTCTCGAAACACCGTCAAATAACGCTGGAATTCATTAAGAATTTTTACGCTCAGATTAAAAATTCTTTGCTCAAAGAAAATATTTTATTCGCCGCAGCGCAGCAGAATTTTTTGATTAAGAAATTTACTAAATGTCTCGAGAGTAAAAAATTATCTTCACCACTAATCATCGCCGGATCCACTGGTAGCATGATCTCAAGCAAAAATCTAATTAAAGCAATTTCACAACAAGAAAATGGATTTGTTATTTTGCAGGCAGCGCAACCAGGCGAGTTTAATAAAGAAAATCACCCGCAATTTTTTCTAAATCAGCTCGTTAAATTTTTGGAAGTCGCGCCAAAAGATCTCAAAAAAGAAAATTTTAAAATAAGCGACGAAGCCAGGCAAAACATGCTTTCAATGCTGATGTTGCCGGGCGAAGAAACAATCAAATGGCAAAAAACTAAACTGAATTTTGACGCCGAGAATTTTCAAATAATCGAAACAAAAAACGAAATCGAAGAAGCAAAAATCATTGCAGAAATTTTGTCTGAACAAAAAAAATCTGCGTTAGTTACCAATAACAAAAACCTTGCCAAGCTAGTTCGGCTCGAGCTTAAGCGCCAATCGATTCCTTTTAACGACGCAAGAAATCTCGACATTTTTGATTCGCAATTAATCAATTTTTTGCTGCTAATTTTAGAATTAAAGGAGGCAGACCTTAACTCTTCTACCTTACTCGCCCTACTTAAAAATTCGCTGTGCTTTTCCTCTAAGCAACAAGAAATTCTTGCCGAATTTGAAATTAAAATTTTACGCCAAGACCGCACCAGCTCTGGCTTAAAAGGTATTCTAAAAAAACTAGAATCCGAACCGGAATTACAAAAATTTTTCTTAGATTTTCTAAAAAAATTCGACGCTCCTTTGTTGAAAGCGGCAGAAAATTTAAGCAAGAAAACTTGGGAAGAATTACTCGCAAACGAACCGGCGCAAAAAGAAATTCGCGAATTTTTTACCAAGCTTGACGGACTAAATTATTCAGCAAATTCGGCGTCGGAATTCAAAATGTTACTTGGTCAAATCAGTTATTTTGAGAAATCAGATGCCGCAGCGCAGATCCAGATCCTGTCTACGATTGAAGCGCGCTTACTTAACTTTGATTTGGTGATTGTAGCCTCGCTTAACGAAGGAGATTTTCCGGAAATTGAAAGTGAAAATTGGCTGGGGAAGAAGATCAAAAAAGATTTGGGAATTGACCGCGCTCTCAAAAAAATCGGACAAAATGCGCAGGATTTTTGCAACTACCTCTCAAATAAATCCGTAGTGTTAACGCGCTCGCGAACTAGGGGTGGCGTGGCCTTAATTGAATCTCCTTTTTTGCTTAAATTCAAAACTCTCTGCCAAAAATCAGGAATAACTGATTTTGGAAAATTGAATAACATTCCCCTCAAAACCTCTCCCGAAGGTGCAGTACAAAAAATTACAAATGCGCGTCACTCCCTACCAAAAAAATTCTCACTCACCGAAATTTCCGAATTAATTTCTGATCCTTACGCGATCTACGCCAAAAAAATTCTCCAACTTCGCGAGTTACAAAAAATTGATTTCGAGCCGAGCTACGCCGAATTTGGAAGCTTAATCCACAAGGCTTTAGAGGAGTTCATAAAAAATGATCAGACCAAAAATTTCGAACAAATTTTTGAAAAATATTTTCTGTCGCAAGAAGCCAAACTTATTTGGTGGCCAAAATTTGAGAAAATTTTTTCTGATTTTGTTCGAGAGAATTCACAATTTTCTAATTCGCAAAATGCGACCGAAAAACCAGTAAAAATAGAAATCGACAAAGTTGTGATTAGTGGAAAAATTGATCGAATAATTTTTGATGCGCAAAAATGTGCGCAAATTTTTGATTACAAAACCGGTCAATCGCCAAGTAAAAAAGATGTTATTTTGGGAATTGAGCCGCAACTCACCATCTCAGCATTGGCGATGGCTTACGAGTATAAAATCACCTCGCTTAACTACTGGAAATTATCTTACTCAAAAGAGGGGGAGATACAAAATATCAGCAAAAATCCGGAAGAAATTCAGGATTTAATTACAGCAACTAAGCTAGGATTAGAGCGGTTATTTTCTTATTTCTCTGACGCAGAAAATTCTTACCATATCACCAAAAAAACCTTAGAAGGCAGGTACAAAAATTTAGCTAGGAGACTTAATTATTAGCAGCTTGAGAGATTGGAAGGCGCTTAAACTGACCATCGATGCATGCGCCATCTTCGACTGACATAGAATCATATTCGATATCGCCATGAACCCTTGCTTTGCTCGAAATGCTTAAATTCTTAACTTTGATTGAGCCTTCAAATCTGCCGCGAATACTTAGCGATTCAGCGGTAATTACACCTTCAACGAAAGATTCTTCGCGCAAAATTACTACGTTACCATGGATTGAGCCTTTGATGCTGCCTTCAATCTCAAGCATTCCGGTGCTGGTTAAGTTTCCCTCCACGCTGAGATCGCGAGCAATAATTGTTGGAGTTGTTTTGAATCCCGAACTTATCATTTCTAACCTTCTGGTGATTGAATTATCTCTACTTGCGCCGCCCCGCGCTACTGCGGTTAATTTTGATTTTAGACTAACTATCGGCATAATTTACTGTCTTTTTGCTAGATAAAGAATCGCCCGCTTCAAGAAATTTCCTTGGATTAAGAGGGGTGTTTTTGTAACGAACTTCATAATGCAAATGTGGCCCGGTGCTACGACCTGTATTACCTTGCATGGCAATCACATCGCCTTTTTTAACGATTTGCCCTGGCTTTACAGTCACAGCAAAAAGATGCCCGTAACGAGTTGTGATGCCGTAACCGTGATCAATCACTATCGCATTACCATAACCGCTGAACCTCCCGGCCAACACAACTTTTCCGCGCGATGGACTGATAATTTTTTCATGAGTTACGCCAACAAAATCTAAGCCCTGATGCATTGCCTTTCTGCCAGTGATAGGATCTTCTCTTCTGCCAAAACCACTTGAAACGTAGTAATTTTTCATCGGACGAGACAGGGGAATGGCGCTCACTAATTTCTCTAACACCATCAAGCGATCAATTTCGCTAATGAATGCGGCTTTTTCCAAGCGGCTTTCGATAAAATCACTATCTGAGAGCTTGGTCGATACCAAGGCTTCGTCAATCGAAGACCCTTCATTTAAAGGCCCTCC
>CAMBXE010000015.1 GCA_945871805.1 Rhizobium sp. Q54
TCGATTGCGTCATCATAAGCCGACAAAATCCCCGCAATTTTCTTTTGGGTTGGGAGTGGCGGGAGTGGAAGTCTGATGTGGTTCAATGTTCCAATGGGCAATTGCGGCTGCGCTGCTCCATATCGAAATAGATCAGCTTGTTGTTGAAATATTGATGATCTGACTAATCCGTAGAAAAATTGTGCGTTAAGCTTGTTGAGGTCTGGACGCAGAATTAACATTCCAGAGTTAATGCGAATTACACCATATTTTATGCTCTCATCATAAAACGCCACATTGCCTATGGTTCCTCTTGTAGTAAGAACTATGTCCCCTCTCTGCAAATGTCCTTTTCTAAGTTTTTTATGCTTTTCTTCGGTTACAAAAACTTTTTCATCAAACTTAAATCCTGACAAAGTGACGTTTCCGGTATTGAGAAATAAACAATGACCATCTTCTAAAAATTCTTCTTTTGTTGGATAATTTGCGCCACGATCCCCGTCGATTATTTGTATTGGATAATCTTTTATTTTTAAGAAGCTCCATCCCTTCATCACTCCACCCCCCGCAAAATCTTCTTCATCTCTTTATCAAAATCAGAAACATAATTTTTATCCTGATTCTGGCGGTACTTTTCAAACTCTTCTTCCGCCTTAATTTCCGCATCTTTGGCACTAATATTCCCCGCTGAGTGCAGAAGATTTTTATCGGAAATTGTTAAAAATTCATCGAGCTTTTTTATCCAATCCTGCATCTTCATCAACTTTCCTGAACTCGCTTGCAGCTCGGCAAAATCGAGGTAGAGCGACACAATTAAATTGAGCTGTTTTATCTCGTTTTCGGTTAAATAATTTTTGGCAATTTTGGTGTCGCCTTCGGTGATGTAGTCGTTTTTAAAGCTAGTTAAACCCATCAATGGCTTGCTAGCATTGGCACGGCTGTTGATAATTTCTGTGGCGGTTTTGCCATGAACGGCAAAGTGCATTTTATTTTGCACGGTTGCGAAGAATTTTTGGGTTAACTCTGAATCTAATTTGTAATCAATGCTTGAGGCGTAAATGTCGGTGATTTTTTGGTAGAACATGCGTTCAGAGCTTCGGATGTCGCGAATTCTCTGCAATAATTCTTCAAAATAGCGTGAGCGACCGCCGCCTTGTTTTAAGCGCTCGTCGTCCATGGTGAAGCCTTTGATTAGATATTCTCGCAATCTTTCTGTTGCCCATTTGCGAAACTGCACGCCTTGAGATGAGCGCACGCGATAGCCAACTGCCAATATTGCGTCGAGGTTGTAATGTTTGATCTCCCGCGAAACCTCTCTTGAAGCCTCTTTTTGAACTATCTGGAAATTCCGGATAGTTGAATTTTCATCAAGCTCTTGTTCTAAATAAATATTTACTAAATGTTCATTAACCGTTCTCACATCAACTTTGAAAAGCTCAGCGATAATTTTTTGACTTAGCCAAACATTTTCATCTTCAATTCTAACGCGAATTTTTTGTCCATCGCCAAAAGGTTGATAAATCGAAATTTGAGGTTTTGCGATTTCTGTTTTCATGATTTGTGATTTTGTTTTAGTTAGCGACATCTTGCCTCTGCAAAATCTTTTCCATCAAAACCGCAGCTTCATCATTCAAGCCTTTCAACTCACCGTGAATTTCTCCAAGTCTTTTGGTGTAATCAAAATCTTCATCAAGTTCGATTGAATAGCCGACATATCTTCCGGGAGTAAGGCTCCAGTCATTTTCCTCAGCCTCTTTCACATCAACAATTTTGCACAGGCCTTCAATATCTTCATATTTTCCGCTGGCGAAAGTTTCTTTCAGCCACGAATTGTTCGCAAAATCTTTGGTAACATCTTCGCCGCGATAGGCTTTGATGATTGCCGTGAGGCCTTGCATTTGCTCTGGTGAAAAATCACGCAGTGTTGTGTTGATTTGGCGGAAGGTGTTTCTGGCATCGATCATCAAAATTTTATTCTTGTTTTTCTCAGACTTGCCGCGATCCAAAAACCATAAATGGCAAGGCAGCGAGCGGGTGTAAAAAAAGTTATTGCCCACCGCAACAATGCAATCCACGCCGCCAGTTTCGATTAATTTTTGACGAATTAGTTTTTCGCTATTGCCGGCATCAGTTGCCGAAGACGCCATAACAAAGCCGGCGCGGCCACGAGCGTTTAGGTAATGATAAAAATATTGAATCCACAAATAGTTGCCATTGTCGGCTTTGGGCAGACCAATATCGCCGAATAAACGCTTGTCGGTTTTGACGAAGTCTCGGCTTTTATCCACTTTGTTCACATTGAAAGGCGGGTTAGCCATTACAAAATCGCACTTGCCAACAAGGTTGTGCGGGTCGGAGTAGAAGCTGTTACTCTCAATAATTTTTCCTTCAATGCCATGAATGGCGAGGTTCATTTTGGCAAGGCGGGTGTTATTAGATTTCAGCTCTGTGCCGTAAACTTTGATTGCTTCGTTGACTGCTTTTTTGCTGTGGCTTTCCACGAAATGACCAGTTTGCACAAACATGCCGCCTGATCCACAGGCTGGGTCGTGAATTATGCCGTGATCTGGCTGAATAAAATTGACGATTAATTGCACCAAAGATGGCGGCGTAAAAAATTCTCCGCCTTCTTGTGCGCCTGCGCCACTCATGGAAAATTTCATCAAGAAAAATTCGTAAATGCGGCCGAAGATGTCGCCTTTTAGTTTTTTGACCGAGTCTTTGTTGAAAACGCGGATCAGCTCGCGCAGTAATTCCGCGTCTAATTCTTGATAATTTTTTGGCAAAATTCCGGCAAGGTCGGCGTAGTTTTCTTCAATAAGGCGCATGGCTTCGTTTAAAGCTTCGCAGATGTCTGCGCCTTCAGGCAAATTGGCAAGATAACCATATTGTGATTTTTCTGGCAGCATCATTGCGCCAGCGGCAAGAAAATCTGCTTGGGTGATTGTGCGCTTGCCTCTTGGGCCGGATGGAATTTTTTCTTCAATGACAATTTTTGCTTCTTCGAAACGGTTTTGGGCGTAGCGCAGAAGGATTAATCCAAGAACCGGGTCCTTGTATTCCGCAGCAGTAAGTTTGGAATTGGCACGCAGATTATCGGCAGAATCCCAAAGTTCTTTTTCGAGTTGCTTGATTTGTTCGCTGTTCATTTTTCTAAGAATTTAGATTTTTAAATTATTCAACCAACTTACGCGACTTCTTCCCTAAAAAATAACCACGATTCTTTTTCGCTTCCGAGCTTGCTTCAATAAAACCAACCTCAAGACCACTTGTTACAAATGTTGTTAGCGGCCCCGATGCTTAGTCCAAAAAACAATGCCATATCTTTAGTGGCGATGATTTTTTGTTTTAAAAATAAATCCAAAGCCCGTTTTTATCTTTCATCTAGATGATAAAGCAGATCTGATTTATCACTTTCTTCACCTTTGTTTTGCAGGTTAGACACGATGTTTTTTCTAACGCTTTCGAAAGACTTCGCCATGCCGATGCAAAAATATTCGATGAAGCTGGTGATTTCATTCTTGGCTCTTCCCATGTAGTAATTGTGATGATTACCAATGCTTAAAGCTTGGTAATAAGAACCTAAATCTTTGGCGTAATATTCTTTTAAGCAGTAAATGCCTTTTAAACCGTAGCCGCCGATGAATGCCCCCGCACTATTGAATGCGCCTACTCTGACAATGGCACAGAATACAAAGGAATTAGTAAGTACGCCTTTGTTTCTTTTTTATACGATCACAAAATAGGAGAAAAATTCACCAAGGTAAAACGTTCACAAACCAATGATAAAGCGGAGAGAGTGATTCGAGCATTGCTGGAAATGGGGCGCCAAAAAACTGATTTCACTTCACGAGAACACGGGAAGTTGGGGTTCATTAGATTCATCAACTTCTATAATACTGTCACGCCTCACAAGGGAATTGACGGCAAAACATCTTAAGAAAAATTGCTTGGATACTTTGATCCAAAACCAAAAAACACCACCATGTAAATTCGCGTGAAAATTTTTAGTTGCGTAAGCAGCGCGATGAATTCTTACATCTAAAGCAGTTCTTTGATGAATTTAATTTTCCAAAAATCGAATCAGATATTGATTCAGAAGGCTTTTCTTATTCAGGAAATTTAATCAATCTCCAAAAGTATAAGTCAGCCCAAGATGCGCCACGCCTAGCTGTGTTTCGCTTTGTCCATCTTGATAATGGGCATTAAATTTTTGGATATCGTAAGCGGCTTTAATGCTGAGATTGGTGAGGGGAATATCGAACAAGATTCCGACGCCGTAAAGTGGAGCGGCTCGGCGATTAGAAACGTCGGTTCCATATTTCACGCTGGCGACGCCGTAAGTTACGAAGGGAGTAAGCCAAGGCAGAACGGTAATACCAAGATTGGCCTTGGCGCCGTAGCGATCATTTAATTCAACATTTGGACCGGCGCTGGAAGTATTTTGAGTAAAGCCGCGCGCGGAAGAATTCAGGCGTTCATAAAAAACTTCTGCCGAAGCGAAAAGAAATAGTGGATCAACACGAACTCCGAAATTCGCGCCGTATCCTTCGTTATTGGCATTTGATTTAGCTCCATCTTGCGGACCGAGTAATGTCGAAGAATTATCCGCTTTATTTCGAGCTTGAGAATGCAGCGCATCCAGGCCAACAAACAAACCAGAGGCGGCTTGTGATTGAGAAGAAAACAGAATCATCGCACAGAAAACAGACAGGAATTTTTTCATATTTTATCAAATTAATTTAATCGGTGGCGCATCAAAGCTGTCATGTTTTAGATGTCACTGTTGTTAATTATTCTTTGAGGAAAATTTGAAAACTAAAGCGCAAAACATCGCGATTTTTGTCGACGTACAAAACATCTACTACACTACAAAACAAAAGCATCAGCGCCATTTCGATTACAACGCATTTTGGAAAAAAGTTACCGCGAATCGTCATGTTGTAAAAGCTTTCGCTTACGCGATTGACAGGTCTGACGAAAAACAAAAACAGTTCCAGAATATTCTGCGAGGCATCGGATTCGAAGTGAAATTGAAGCCATTCATTCAAAGAAGCGACGGTTCGGCGAAAGGTGATTGGGATGTTGGAATCACGATTGATATAATGGAATATGCGAAAGAATCCGACGTAGTTATTCTACTTTCCGGCGACGGAGATTTCGATCTGCTCGTGCAAAAAATCAAAAAAGATTTCGGCGTTGAAGTCGAAATTTACGGCGTCAAAGAATTAACCGCAGATTCTCTTATCTCTGCGGCGTCAAGATTTGTGCCGATCGAAGAAGGTTTACTATTATAGATTTTTTTACAGATGAGGGGCTCGGTAACTCCCGCTTGCAATTGCAAAAGTTCATCAATTTGGACGCTGCAGCGCCGTCACAAATTTCTATTTCTCTAGACCACCTTTCTGTCACCGCGGCTTATGCTGAGGTGACAGAAATAGAGGGGTGGCGGAGATTGCTGAGTGATTAACCCTTCAGCGTCTTGGCCAAATATTTTCCAGTTACTGATTTTTTATTCTTAGCGATTTCTTCCGGAGTTCCTTCGGCAACGATGTAGCCACCTTTCTCACCGCCACATGGACCGATGTCGACGATGTGATCTGCGGTTTTAAGAACATCGAGATTGTGCTCGATTACTAGAATCGAATTTCCAGCGTCGACGAGTTTGTGGAGAACTCTTAGTAGCTTACTGATGTCTTCAAAATGCAGGCCAGTTGTCGGTTCGTCGAGGATGTACAAAGTGTCTCCAGTTGCTTTTTTACTCAACTCTTTTGCCAATTTAATCCGCTGAGCTTCGCCACCAGAAAGTGTCGTCGCGCTTTGTCCGATGCGAATATAATTGAGGCCGACGTCGCAAAGTGCTTTGAACTTTTCGAAGATGTGTGGCATGCCATTGAAGAAATCAGCGGCATCTTCTGCGGTCATTTCAAGTACGTCAGAAATAGATTTATCTTTGTATTTAATTTCCAAAGTTTCGCGGTTGTAGCGCTTGCCGTGACAAGTTTCGCAACGCACATAAACGTCAGGAAGGAAGTGCATTTCGATCTTGATTAAGCCGTCGCCCTGACAGGTTTCGCAGCGACCACCTTTTACGTTAAACGAAAATCTTCCGACCTTGTAACCGCGAGCTTTTGACTCAGGTAAATCGGTGTAAAATTCACGAATGAAGGTGAAAGCACCGATGTATGTACAAGGGTTAGAACGAGGCGTGCGACCGATTGGTGACTGATCGATCTCAATAATTTTGTCGATAAAATGGTGGCCAGAAATTCCGGTGTAAGGACCAGGAACAACTTTCGCTTTATTCAAAATTTTATCCAAAGCCGGATAAAGTGTTTTGATGATTAAGCTCGATTTTCCGCCGCCAGAAATTCCAGAAATTGCGGTGAAAATTCTTAGAGGAAGATTAAGCGTAATATCCTTGAGATTATTGAGCGTAGCGCCGCGCAAATTGATCATTCTTTTCGGATCAATTTTACGACGTTTTGTCGGAATTTCGATTTTCTTTTTGCCGCTCAAATATTGCCCAGTAACACTATTTGGATCGTTGATTACGAACTCAGGCAAGCCGGCAGAAATAATTTCACCGCCATGAATTCCCGCGCCAGGACCTACGTCGATCAAGTATTCTGCTTCACGCATCATTTCTTCGTCGTGCTCAACAACGATTACGGAATTTCCTAAATCGCGAAGATTTTTTAGTGTCGTGATTAATTTGTCGTTATCCGATTGATGTAGGCCAATAGAGGGTTCGTCTAGTACGTAAATCACGCCAGAAAGGCCGGATCCAATTTGTGAAGCGAGACGGATTCTTTGGGCTTCACCGCCGGACAAAGTTCCAGCTTCGCGATTTACCGTCAAATATTCGAGACCAACATTACGCAAAAATCCCAGGCGTCGCGTGATTTCTTTGAGTAATCTTTCAGCGATTTGATTTTGGGTTGAGGTTAATTTTTTGGGTAATTCTTCAAACCAATCGACAGCGCGTTCGATTGAAAGCCTGCTTAATTCGCCAACGTGAATTCCATCAATTTTTACGGCAAGAGATTGCTCGTTTAGGCGGTAGCCGTGGCATTTGTCGCAGGTGCGTGAAGCTTGGAATTTTGTTAATTCTTCCTGAAGCGATTCGCTTTCGCTTTCCAAATATCTTTTTTTCAAGCTGTTAACGACTCCTTCAAAAGGTTTTTTAACTTTGATCGCCTTGAGTCCGTCTTCGATTTTAATTTCGACTTCATCCTCACCGGTTCCGTAGAAAATTTTCTCTTTGATTTCGGCGGGAAGGGTTTTGAAAGGAACGTCGAGACTGAAATTATAATGCAACGACATTGCCGCTAGAACCTGCTGGTAGAAGCGCTCTTGCACGCCTTGCCAAACAGAAATTGCTCCTTGGCGGAGAGTCAAATTTTCATCTTCAACGACAAGATCAGAGCTGAAATACATTTCAGTTCCAAGGCCGTTGCAATGTTTACAAGCGCCGAATGGCGAGTTGAAAGAGAAGAGTCGAGGCTCGATTTCGGGAATGGTAAAGCCAGAAACTGGGCAAGAAAACTTTTCGCTGAAAATAATGTAATCACCAACTTTGTGCTTAGTTTTTGCGCCTTCGGGAAGACTGACAATTTCAACGTAGAGCAAACCTTCGGAAGCTTTTAATGCGGTTTCAACCGAGTCGGCAAGCCTGTTGCCTAGATCGTCAGACATTACCACGCGATCAACAATAATTTCGATGTCGTGCTTTTTATTCTTATCGAGTGGCGGAAGAATTTCGTTTAGATCGTGAACATTTCCGTCAACTTTAATGCGCTGAAAGCCTTGTTTGCGTGCGCCCATCATTTCTTTACGAAACTCACCTTTTTGACCGCGCACGATTGGCGCGAGGATGTAGATGCGAGTTTTTTTTGGTAGATCCAAAATCTTGTCGACCATGATTGAAGCAGATTGGCTCTCAATCGGCTTGCCTGTCGCTGGTGAAAATGGGGTTCCTATTCTAGCAAATAAAAGACGGAAGTGGTCGTAAATTTCGGTAACTGTTCCAACGGTAGAGCGCGGATTGCGTGACGTAGTTTTTTGGTCAATGGCAATTGAAGGTGAAAGGCCGGTAATTGATTCAACATCTGGCTTGTCTTGCATATCGAGAAATTGACGTGCGTAAGCAGAAAGGCTTTCGATAAAACGACGCTGACCTTCGGCGTAAACCGTGTCGAAAACTAACGAAGATTTTCCTGAGCCAGAGAGGCCAGTAACTACAACGAGTTGGTTCTTAGGAATTTCGATGCTGACATTTTTTAGATTATGTTCTTTGGCACCAACGACTTTAATAAATTGTTCTTCCATGGAATTTGAGTAAATAAGAGTCTAAGAGATTTTGTAAGATTCGTGAAAGTGACTTAAAGCAGTACCTTTAAGAAAGCAAAAAACCCGCCGCAAAATTTCTTTTACGACGGGCACCTAACTGCTGAATTAGGCTGTGCAAGAAGTCACCACTTGGATAAACTTCTTATCTGTTCTTCGAACGTTTAGGTCAAAGTAGAAACTACCGACAACGTAAGGAAAACTATCAATGGAATGAAAACCATGATTATCTCCGATGTTTAGTAGTTAATGAGACAAGAAGTTCATCGCGAAATTAGATTTAAAAAAATCTAGTTAAGCGAGACCCTTAAAACACGTGACCAGGTCTATTTCAAGGCTTTAGTCACCTCACCCCGCACCTTTTTGATTTCCAAATCAGTTAACGGGATAAGACCTTTTTGCAAAAGATACCCATCCTTGCCGATGGTATTTTTGTTGATGATTTCTTGAGCAAATTCTTTCATTCCTGGAACAAGATTTAGATGTTCTTTTTTAAAATAGATAAAGAGAGGGCGGGAAATAGGATATGTTCCCGAGACAATAGATTCAAAGCTCGGAGCCACATCATTAATGTTTGCAGCTTTAATTATTCCGTGGTTTTCTTCAAGAAAAGAGAATCCAAAAATTCCTAAAGCATCAGCATCGTGAGTTAGTTTTTGGACGATCAAATTGTCATTTTCACCAGCCTCAATGAAATGTCCGTCGCTGCGCATTATGCCACATTTTTTCTTGGAAAGTTTCGTTAGTTTTTGGCAAGGTTCTTCCATTACTAATTCAATGAAAGCATCGCGAGTGCCTGAGCTTGTAGGTGGGCCGTAGATTACAATTTTTGTGTTAGGAAGTGAGGGGTCGATCTCATTCCATTTTTGGTAAGTACTCCCTTCTCGAAGGGCGAGGAAAATTTGTTCTTTAGTTAGACTGAATTTTTTTCCGCTACTGAGATTGGCGAGAACAATTCCGTCGTAACCAATTTTAATTTCGACGATTTGTGTTACGCCATTTTCGGCGCATTTGGCAATTTCACTTTTTTGGATGTGACGCGAGGCGTTTGAAAAATCTGGATAGTCGTAGCCAACTCCCGAGCAAAATAATTTGAAGCCGCCGCCAGTTCCGGTTGATTCAATGATTGGAGTTTTAAATTCAGTATCGCGACCAAAAGTCTCGGCAATTACTGCGGTGAATGGATAAACGGTTGATGATCCTACAACCTGAATATGCTTTCTATCCTTTGATTTGAATGGTTCAAAAGAGAAAGAATCAGTAACAAAAAATGTGGCTAGAAGCGCAAGAGAAGTGAGTCGTAACATGAACCGTTAAATTAGTTTGTTCGGCAGACGGTTGCATCACGTAAAAAATGTTGGGGCAGGGTTAGGATTTTCTTCCAAAAGTCAATCACTACGAATGGACACCACAACAAGTGCGAGGTGACACTTTTACAAGTACCAATCTTTAGTTTGTTATCCTGCATTTGTTGAGGGATTCATTAACGTGAGTTGCATTCCAAGAACCCAAAAATATCTTAAAATTTCCTCCAATTTTCAATCAAAAATAATGCTAAAAAGATCTGCAAAAACATTGCTGTTTCTTGTCGCATTTTTTTTGGCTCCGTTTTTTTTGTCTGATGTTTTTGCTGCTGATCAAACTTTGATAATTAATGGCAATGAGCGAGTTGATGAAGAGACAATAATTTCTCTTCTTGATGTTTCTGGGCTGAAAAGAAATTCAGCGAAATCTTTGCAAGAATCAGTAAAAAAACTTTACGAATCCGATCTTTTTCTTGAGTCAAAAATTTATCGCCAGAATGAACAGATCATTGTTGAAGTGCGCGAAAACCCACTAATTTCTGACGTGAAATTTGTCGGCAATAAAAAGATCGAAAACGAGGCGTTGCAAAGTGAAGTTGCCTCGAAAAAGCGCACGGTATTTACAAGGGCCAAGCTGCAAAATGACCTGAAGCGCATCAATGAAATTTATCTTAAGAGCGGGCGCTTCTTAACCAAGATCGATCCAAAAATTATTCAAAAAGATCAAAATCGTGTCGAATTAATTTTCGAAATTTTCGAAGGGCCGAAAGCAAAAATTGGTAAAATTTATTTCGTTGGAAACCATGCATTCTCTGATCGCGAGCTGATGGAGGAGGTTTCAACTAAAGAATCAAAATGGTGGAAATTTCTTTCATCGAGTGACTCCTACGATTCCGACCGCATTGAATTTGATCGCGAAAAATTGCGACGTTTTTACGGCTCAAATGGTTACGCCGATTTTTCAATGATCTCCTCGACCGCACAAATTACGCCGCAAAAAGATGAATTTTTTGTTACGTTTTTACTTGAAGAGGGAATCCAATATCGCGTCGGCGAGGCCAATATTATCAACCATATCGACAAGTTCGACGCTTCGATTTTGAACAAAGAAATTCTCGTCAAAACAGGCAAGATATACAACTCGGATTTGATCGAAAAAACCGTCGACAGAATGGTTGAAGCTATGTCAGAAAAGTCTTACGCCTTCGCTCACGTCGAGCCGGTTTTGAAGCGCAATCGCGAAGGAAAAATAATGGATGTTGATTTTGTCCTTCAGCAAACGCCGCGTATTTACATCGATCAAATTCGCATCGCAGGCAATACGCGAACAATGGATTCTGTCATTCGTCGTGAACTACGTTTTCGTGAAGGCGATGCTTACAATGTTACGAAAATTAATCGTTCAAAACAGCGCCTAGAAAATCTTGGATTTTTTGAAAAAGTTGAATTCAAAACCAAAAGAATTGGCGAGACCGACAAGGTTGATTTAGAAATTGAAGTGAAGGAAAAAAAGACGGGAGAACTTACTCTTGGCGTAGGCTACTCAACGGTCGATAAGGTTAGCGCTAATATTGGAATCAAGGAGCGAAATTTATTTGGTACCGGTCAAGAACTTGGTTTTAACGTGCAAAAATCTTTTGCGCGCATGAGTTCAGAGGTGAATTACACCAAGCCATATTTTATGAATTTGCCGATCGATGTTGGTTTCGATATTTTTAAATATGAGCTCAATAAACGTAACTCACTGATCTACGATCAAAGCTCGGCGGGCATTACCTTTCGGGGCGATTACATGATTACCGAATTTTTAAATCATCAGCTGCGCTACTCTTACTCCGAACAGACTGTTAGCAATATTTACAGCGGCGCGTCGCTTAGTTTGAGAATGTTGGAGGGAAGCTACACCAGCTCAGGCGTTGGTCAAACCTTCTCTTACGACAAAAGAGATAATCGCCTAAATCCCAAAGATGGTTATTATGCCACGGTCTCGCAAGATTACTCTGGGCTTGGCGGGAATATTAATACCATCAAGCATGAAGGTTCTGCTGGTTATTACGTGCCGACGGTGAGCAAAGATTTTATTCTGAAATTCATGGCGCGCGGCGGTGTAATTGAAGGCATGGGCGGACAAGGCGTGCGCAGTAACTACGGTTTTTTCCTCGGTGGTAATAATTTTCGCGGTTTTCAATATGCCGGGCTCGGTCCGCGTGTTCAAGATTCTTCAGGTAATTCGATCGGCAATGGCGTGCTTGGTGGTAAAATTTATTACGTCGGAACTGCGGAATTCCTCTTCCCGCTTGGCTTGCCGCGTGAGCTTGGAATTAACGGAATTCTTTTCTCTGACAACGGAACGGTAAAAGGTGTTGACCCACAATCACGCGCTGGCGCTAATATTTCCGACTCTGGCTCGATGCGCTCTTCTTACGGATTCAGCATCGCTTGGTCTTCACCTCTCGGTCCAATTCGTCTCGATTTTTCTAAGATTGCGAAGAGAGAAAAATATGACCAAACCCAAACTTTCCGATTTAGTTTCGGGACTAACTTTTAGAGCTAAACATGATTCGCTTATTCCAACTCCCCACCTACCTCCAACAAAAAGTTTCTTCTCTTCGTGAGATCGAAAATTTTGATGAGATTAGACAAAAAATTTCTTGGATAGATCTGCAAGATCCAACGCCAACGCAGATTCGTGAGGTTGAAGAATTTTACGGAATAAGTTTTCCAACGCGTCAACAACAAGAAGAAATCGAAATTTCTTCGCGCTATTTGGAGAATGCCGGAATCATCAAAATCAACTCCACTTTCGTTAATATAATTCCGCACACCGGTAAGTTGGATGAGCAGGAAATGTCCTTTATCATTACCGAAAAAACTCTTTTCACTCTGCGTTATTTCGATAGTCGGGTGATTTTGGATGTGGTAAAAAAAATTAAACAATCGCCGCTGATTTTCGTTAATCCGTCAAAAATTTTTGTTTCTATTCTTGAGGCACGCATAGATTTCGACGCAGATTTAATGGAATCCGTTTCAAAATATGTCGCCGATATCGGGCGCAAAGTTACCTACGACAAAAACCTTGACGAGAAAATGTTGCTCAAAATAAGTGAATGCCAAGAGTTAACAATGTCGTTGCGCGAGGCCTTGTTCGATAAGCAGCGTGTGCTTTCATCGCTGCTTAGAAACGAGGATCTAATGGTCGAGAGTTACAACCGTTTGCGCATCGTCATCAAGGATATCAACTCACTAATCGAACACGCGAATTTCAATTTTACTCGCCTTGAGTATCTTCAAAATTCTTTCCTTGGTTTATTGAATATTGAGCAAAACAAAGTGATCAAAACCTTTACTGTGGTTTCTCTAGTTTTCATGCCGCCAACATTAATCGCGAGTATTTACGGAATGAACTTCCACCTAATGCCAGAGCTTGCTTGGAATATTGGTTACCCAATCGCTTTGTGTTTGATGTTGATCTCTTCCGTGATTCCGCTCGCGATCTTCAAACGTAAAAAGTGGCTCTAATGCAAAAAACAACTCTAACAACATTGGCGCTGCACCTAATCACGGTGCTATTTGTAATCATGAATGTCTCGAGCGTTAACGTCGCCGGATTTGCTAATGTCGTGCCGCTTTTTGATTTGATGGCGATTTTCTATTTTTCTATTTTCAAAAATATTTTTGCGATCTGGTTTATTTTCTTACTCGGTATTTGGAATGATGCTTTGAGTGGCAACATGCTCGGCGTCACTGCTCTTTGCTATATTCTTCTGATCAAATTTTTTGTGCTACTTAATCACAAAATGCTGATCAAAGAAAATTTTAAACAAGTCTGTGAGCAATTTATATTTTTCTGCTTTTTGTTTTTATTGATGAAATGGGCGATTCTTTCGATTATTAGTGGAACAGTTTACAGCGTCGTTACTCCCTTAGCGCAGATGGTTTTATCGTCGGCATTTTATGTTTTGATGCATAAGTTTTTTGATTTTCTTAGCACCAAACTTTTGGACGAATAAATGCTTCGCGACATCCGCAAAAATAAAGTTTTTAATCGGCGCGCATTGATTCTTGGCGCTGCGCAATCTGGCCTTGCCGGTGTTCTAGTCTTACGTCTGAGCTACTTACAGCTTTGGAAGCATGAAGAATATTCAATCCAATCGGATAGCAATCGGATCAAGCCAATAATTAACCCAGCGCCACGCGGCACGGTATTTGATCGCACAGGTTTTCCACTTACCAGAAATGACGGCAATTTTCGCCTGTTGCTTTATCTCAACAGAAAAAGAAATGCGCAGGATTTGATCGACAAACTGGCTTCGGTCCTGGATTCAACTGATAAAGAGAAAGAAACCTTCTCTGCTAAAATAAAAAATTCTCGTCGCAAATCCATTATTTCTCTGGTCGATAATTTGGGTTGGGACGATCTCGCGCGCATTGAAACTAACTCGCATTTATTGCCGGGAATCTCGATCGAAAGCGGCATTATTCGTCGCTATCCATACCCAGCCGAGACTGCACATTTCCTGGGTTACGTCTCCCTTCCGTCTGAAACGGAAATTGATACAAATGAGCAAGCTCTTTTTATGCATCCAGATTTCCGCATCGGAAAATTTGGTCTCGAAAAAACTTTTGACGAAGCCCTGCGCGGAAAATATGGGGTAAAATATGTTGAGGTTGATGTTCACGAAATTCCGTTACGCACCTTGTCGACAAAACAAATGGTTGAAGGCTCGCGCTTGAATTTAACGATCGACTTTCAACTGCAAAGATTCGTAACCGAACGCATTAAAAACGACGTTGCTTCGGTAGTGGTGATGAATGTGAAAACCGGTGAAATCTTGAGCTACGCTTCTTCGCCAACTTTCGATCCAAATAATTTTGTTGAAGGTGTTTCGAAAGAATATTGGCAGCAATTATATGAAGATCCGCACAAGCCTTTGAGTAATAAGCCGGTCTCAGCCCTTTATCCTCCAGGCTCAACTTTTAAATTAATGGTTGCGCTTGCGGGATTGGAAAATGGTTTCAATCCGGCAACTCGAGTTCACTGCAACGGTTCTTATCAAATTGGAAGAAGAGCTTTTCATTGCTGGAAAGAAGGCGGACACGGCACGCTCGACTTGGTCGGTGGCATCATGAATTCTTGTAACGTTTATTTTTACACTCTCGCCAATCAAATCGGTTACGTAAAATTTACCGAAATGGCGCGACGCTTTGGTTACGGCGAAAAAGTCGACATTAGTTTGCATGGCTCCAAATCTGGGCTCGTGCCATCCGATGAGTGGAAAAGAAAAAATTTTAAACAGCCTTGGGTTGGTGGAGACACTTTAAATACCGCGATTGGTCAGGGCATGTTGCTTGCGACTCCAATACAGATGGCTCTAGTTACTGCGCGCATCGCTAACGGCGGTATTCCAATCAAACCTTACTTGGTGCGCAATCACAATATTTACAAACAATACGACGAACTCAGCAGCAAACCGATGGTGAAAAGCGCACACATGGAGCTAATCCATGAAGGAATGTACCGCGTGATGAATGAACCGGGAGGCACGGCCTACGGCAAGAGAATCGATGTGAAAGGTTTCGAAATGGCCGGCAAAACAGGAACTTCGCAAATCATTTCCAAGCGTGAAGATGAAATGACTGGCGCTGAAGCGAAGGCTCACGCCAATCACGCAATCTTCGTTGGCTTTGCTCCTGCGCGTAACCCAAAATATGCAATTTCAGTTGTAGTCGAGCATGGCGGCGGCGGTTCGGCAGCGGCAGCGCCGATCGGTAAGGACGTAATGATGGAAGTGCAGGGACTGAATAAGTAATGCGATTTTTTATTTATCGTTGCGAGTGTAGCGCGGCAATCCATTTGTAACACGAACTGGATTGTTAAATCGCTACGTTTCTTGCAATAACGAACGGGTAACTTTCATCAATGCCTTCGCCTTACTGTAAGTCTCCGCCAATTCTTTCTCTGGATCTGAATCAAAAGTAATTGCTCCACCTGTTTGGAATTCGAATTTTTTTCCCTGCAAAATTAAGGTGCGAATCACCACTGAAAAATTTGCTGATTTTTGATCGATGAAGCCGATCGCACCGCTGTAAATTCCGCGATTAATTTTTTCTTCTTTTGCGGCAATTTCCATCGCTTTGATTTTTGGTGCGCCAGTCATCGAGCCAGGAGGAAAGCAGGCTTTTAGAGCATCAATGCTTAAACAATCTTGATTTAATTCGCCGTGAATTTCTGACGACATATGGTGAATGGTTTTGTAGGTCGTGATCTTGAAAAGTTTTTTAACGACGACGCTTCCGGCCTTGCAAATTCTAGCTAAGTCGTTTCTCACCAAGTCGACAATCATTAAATTTTCTGCGCACTCTTTGGGAGAATTTTTTAAATCTAATTTATTTTGACGGTCGGACTTTTCATCGGAGCCACGAGGCGCCGTGCCTTTGATTGGTCGTGAAATAATCTTCCGATTTTTGACCTGAAAAAATAATTCTGGGCTCGAAGAAATAATAAAATTTTCATCAAGTTTTGAAAATGATGAGTAGTTGGCTGGGCTGATTTTGGTAAGATCGACAAAGGCTTTGAAAGCTGATTGTTGGTTTTGTTTTTGTTTAAATTCACCAAAAAATTTTCGCGTTAAATTGGTTTGGTAAAGATCGCCGCGGGCGATTAATTCTTTAATTTTAGAGATGGTTTTTAAGTAAGAGGAATCGGTGAAGTTCGAATGGACCCCGCAACAAGTGCGGGGTGACGGACTGGAGGTGATGCGGGGTGATAGACTTCTGCTAGAGAATAGACTGGGCATAGTGGCTGACAGACTGGTGTTGCGCTGTAACGCTTCTGGCATACCTACTTTCAATCTGTTATCCAGCGCCCCAAGTCCATTACCCCGAATCACCATCAGTCTGTCACCCAGCGCCACCATCAGTTTGTCACCCCGCGCCACCATCAGTTTGTCACCCCGCACTTGTTGCGGGGTCCATTTCATTACTTTTTCCAAAAGTTTTTCATCCGAAAAAATCGCCGTCAGTTCCTTCTTTTTGTGATCAAACTCAAAAACCAAATTAAAATTCACCAACCAAATCTTCGGTAAATAGATGAAGGATTTTTTAGTTTTGGGGAATTTTTCAAAATCATGTGCGACCTCATAGGAAAGGTATCCAAACCATCTTTCTTCGCTGTTTTTTAGAATTTTTTCAGCAGCAAAAAAATCTGCACAGACAATTTTTTCGCGCGGAAAAATTGCTAAGTAAGAATTTTTTTCATCCGGTTTTTCATCCGGTTTTTCATTCAGGCCCGAATAAAGAAAAATCCAACTTTCATCGCGATAATTGTCGGAGATTTTTTGAGCAAAATTTAGAGGATCCTGCCAAGGAATCGCGGTGTTATTGAGCGCCACCTTGAAGGCCATGGCCATTTTGTGAGCCTTGATCGTAGTAGTAATCGATTATGTTTTTTGGTGCATTACCAGCGCCAACCATTGGTCGAGGTTGCGCATTGGCAGTTTTTTGAATGTTCACAAAATACTCCTTCTCTTTGAACTCGTTACACTTTCCAGAAAACATGAATGAATAGTAAGGCACTACCAACATTGAGCCCATTGCATCCGCAAGGCATTTTTTGTTTTTAGCTGCCACCCAAACCTCGAGCTGTAATTGCGCTGAACCGTAACCATCTTTAGTTATAACGGCAGTTTGATTTTTTGCTTCAATCTTAATTGTTGCCGGAGTCTGTCCGTAATTTTTCCCCTCGATGAAAATATTAGCACCTGTTGGACTGGAGTTGATTGATACCTCTCCTTGATTGTCGTTGAACATCATTGCGCAAGAAGACGCAAAAGAAAGGACGGCCACGAGAGCGAATTGGCGAAGTAATTTCATATTTAAAAAGATTATTTTTTAGATTATTTTTTAGATTATTTTTTCCAGCGATTATGAACCCAAAACCATTGAGAAGGGAATTCTGTGATCCATTCCTCAAGCCTTTGATTTATCGCTCTGCTGAGGGCGAGAATGGCTAAATTAACATCTGAATTCTGCGGAATTGCAAGCGGCTTTTCTAGTTCGGCGCGGAATTTTATTTCTTTGCCGAGGCGAATAATTCGCGCCGGAATAATCGGCACATTGTAACGCAAAGCAATGCGCGCGATTGAGGTTGTGGTGATCGCATCATCGTGAAAAAACTTAATTGGCTCGCCTTCGCTTACTTTCTGATCGGCTAAAATAACAACGACTCCTCCGCCTTTAATAATTTCGATAATCCGCCGATTGCCACCGGAATTTTTTTCGATCATTTCAACTTTGCGCACGCTGGCGATCATTTTTTCAACGTAAGGATTATTGAGTGGACGATAGACGGTGCCTGCCTTCAGGTCTTGTTGCAGAAAAAATTTCTGACCGACTTCCCAATTTCCAAAATGGCCAGAGACAATTATTCCGCCGTTAAGTTTTTTAAATTCTTTAATGTTTTCGATTGTCTCTTCCGAGATTTCAATCGACTCGCTGATTGTTTTATTGGTCGCAATTCCAGCCACGTGCGGAAATTCGCCGACGATGCGACCGAGATTGTCCCACATGTCGTCGAGGATTTTTTCTTTTTCTTTTTCGCTTAATTTTGGCATCGCCTTACTGATATTTTGGTAGGCAAGTTTATGCACAGAAATTTTTTTGCCGATGAATTTAGCGATCACAGCAGCCAGATCTGACGCGGTTTGCATGTTTAGTGCTCCAAAAAACCAAATGCCGAATTTAACAAAAATTGCTTCGAGTAGGTAGCGGATTTTTTTAAGCATTTTTTAAAATCTTTTTTAATTCACTTTTGAGTAAGTCGCTGTCTTCAAATATTAATTCTACATCGAGGTGAGAAATTTTTTCCTGAAAAATTTGAGGAAATTTTACCCAATCTTTTCGCGTTGTAACCAAGGTGGCATCTTTTTCTTCGGCGAGCCGAAAAAGATTTTCCAAGTCAGAAATTTGGTAGGGGAAATGGTCGGCAAAGCTGTGTCTTTCAATTACTTCCAAGCCTTGATTATCAAGGAGATCAAAGAATTTTTGCGGATAGGCCAGGCCGCAGAAAGCAACTAATTTTTTATCGGTAAAATCTTCTAAATTTTTTGGTAAAATTTTTGCTCTGATAATTTTTTTGCCGTATAATTTTTGTTTAAGATCTTCGCCTGCTTCGCCAACCAACACCACTAAATCAGCTTTTTTTAATCCGATTGCAAGTGGCTCGCGCATTGGGCCGGCGGGAATCATGAAATTATTTCCGAAACCAATTTTTCCGTCGACAACTAGAATCGTAAAATCGCGCACTAGTGAATTACATTGCATTCCGTCATCAAGCACAATCGCTTCAAATCTCTTCATCGCTTCAATTTGTTTAGCGCCGAAAAAACGATCTTTAGCGATAAAAGTTGGTGCGATATTGATCAGTAAAAGCGGTTCATCTCCAACTTGTTCAGCTTTGTTATTGTCATGATTGTTCAGCATTAAAAATTTTGAGCCGTCATTCATGTAGCCGCGACTTAAGAAGGCCAAATCAACGCCCATTTCTTTTAGAATTTTTCCAAGGGCGATTACTGTTGGAGTCTTGCCAGCGCCGCCTGCGATCAGATTGCCGACGCAAATTACTGGCTTAGAAATTTTCTGTGGTTTGGCAAAAAATTTTACCAAAAAAAATCCTAAAAAATAGACGTAGCTCAAAGGCAATAGGGAGAAAGAAATTAAGTTTCTCTTTGTCCAAAAATCGGGAGTGCGTAACATTTATCTTGATTGGAATTGGAAGTTGTGTCGTTTGTAACCTCATTCTATTTTTTACAAAAATCTACCCCAACAATATGCGATTCACAATTTTTCTTGTAGCTCTATTCACTCTGTTTTCCTGTGCTGCGCCTTCTATCGATGTTCTTTCGGGGCAAGAATCTGCGCTTAGAACTCGTGGAAAATACGAGTCTTATCTCGCTTTAGAATATTTAGAATTCTCCCGAAAATTAGTTGCTGTCGATGACAAAAAGACTGCCGAATATTTTTCCAAAAAAGGTTTAAAAATTATTTCCGGCGACGAAGAAATTCCAGAAAATCCAATCAAATGGAAGGCTGATAGTGCCCAGATGGAAGAAATGGTGATGATGCAAAAAAGACTCGAACAAGTTCTGATTGATCAACAATTGAAATTTCAACTTCCAATCCAACTCGCGCATTTAACTTATCTTTACGATTGCTGGATTAGTCGTGAGTCGAAAGCAGTTTTCCGTTCCGACGAGTTGGCGCAATGCCGCGTGCGTTTCAGTAAATTACTTGATGAGGTTGAACAATATTCAGATGAGCGAGGAAAGGATAGACAGGCTAAGGTTGAGATCGTCGAGCCAAAATTTGAGCAGTTCGAAATTTTTTTCGATCTCAATAATTCCAAATTCAACGACAAGGCCAATAAAGACCTACTCGCTTTGCTCAAATATCTTTCTGAGCTTTACGGCGATTACCGAATTTTGCTCGTTGGCAATGCTGATCGTGTTAGTAATGAGATCCTCAACCAACAGCTCGCACACAAGCGCGCGGAAATGGTAAAAAATTATTTAGCTAAGAATGGCGTGGCAGAAAATATGATTGAGTTGCGTTCGGTCGGCGAAGATTTTCCGGATCTTTTGACGAAAGATGGAGCGCAGCAGCAAAGCAACAGAACGGTTAAAATCTATGTTTTACGCGGCGCGAAATCCTTTGAAAATTTTCCACTGCCACTGATCGAAAATTTTGTTTATCGCGAATCAGTGTTAAAGGCTCGTAAGGATCGCGGTCTGAAGTAACTTCTCAGTTCAGCAGTCTTGCTAGTTGCTCAAATTTAATGACGCGGATGCGCTTTGCGATATTCTTTTGGCAATTGAAATGCGCCTTGCCAGATACCCAGTTTTTGCTCTTTTGCTGATATCTCGAGTGCATCCATTTTCTCATCTGATTCAGTGAAATTATAAATCACCGCCATTCCATTTTTTACCAATTCTTCATTAATAGAAACTCCGTCGACCGAGCACTTTCCTAAGTAACGATCATATTTATCTTTTTCGGCGTAAACACATTCCACAATTTTTTCACTCGCTAACTTTCGCGTGAAAGCAACGCTGGCGCGGCCGCAAGCATATTCATTATTTTTCGCATCAAAACAATTCTGAGAATATTCCGGCGCATCAATTCCAAAAAGCCGCACTTCATTTCCAGCAACTTTTAGCGAATCGCCATCAATCACAAAAGTTTTTCCAGAGAATTTTTTGTCAAAAACAAGATGTGACTTAACCCGAAAATTCTCGCTCTGCGAATTCGCCGATTGCGTAGTAACAAAAATCACCGCACAAAAAACGGCTACAAAAATTGCGGTGGTGATGTTTTTCAGATGTTCCACTTGAATAATGATTATTTCGATTTCTTGCGCGCGACGAGCCATTCTAGATCATCGCTTTCGCAAGCTGTAAAATTTCTGCACAAGTTTTTTTTCAATGCGCAAATGAATTTTCAGCTGCGCAAACAATGCGATGAATTCTTACGAATAATTACGCGCGAACTAACTCGTTATAATCCTTCATTAAATCCAAAGTCATCTGACTTGGAGTTGGGTAGTTATGTTTATCTTCGATGCTACCGATGCGGGTAATTTCAGCAGCTGAGCCGGTTAGGAAGGCGTCAATCGCGTCGGAGAATTCTTCTGGCTTGATGTGACGTTCGACGGTTTTAATGCCACGTTTTCTGGCCAGGTCGATTACGGTTTGACGAGTGATGCCGTTAAGGAAGCAGTCAGGAAGAGGCGTGTGCAATTCGCCATTTTTCATTACTAAAAATAAATTTGCCCCCGTCGCTTCAGCGAGGAAGCCTCGGTAATCAAGCATCAAGGCGTCATTATAGCCTTCTCGCTCTGCTTCATGTTTGGAAATTGTGCAGATCATGTAGAGGCCGGCAGCCTTTGATGATGTAGGTGCAGTTTCCGGCGAAGGACGTTTGTAGCGAGCGAATTTTAATTTCAATCCTGCTCTGCGCGCTTCTTCGGAGTAGTAAGGAGGCCAGGGCCAGCAAGCGATGGCAACGTGAATTTTATTTTCTTGAGCAGAGATCGCCATCTTCTCCGAGCCTCGCCAGGAAAAGGCGCGCATGTAGCCGTCGGTAATATTTTGTTTGAATGCCGCTTCTTTTTTTGCAGCGTTTAATTCCTCGACAGAGAAAGGAATATCGAAGCCAATCATATTGGCTGAGGCATGCAGACGGATTGAGTGCTCGTTACATTTGAAAATTTTTCCGTTGTAAATTCTCTCGCCCTCAAAAACGCAAGAAGCGTAATGCAAGCCGTGGTTGAGTACGTGAACTTTTGCTTCGTTCCATTTTACGAAGTTTCCGTCGTGCCAAATGAAGCCTTCACGTTGGTCGAAAGGGATGAGATCAGACATTTTGTAAGTACCAGTTATAAGTTGTTCTAATGCCGTCGACTAAAGAAGTTTTAGCTTTCCAGCCGTAAGAATTAATTTTTGAAACATCGAGAAGTTTGCGCGGAGCACCATCCGGCTTGGATGCGTCAAATTCGATTGCACCAGTAAAGCCGGTGATTTCTTTGAGAGTTTCTGCCAATTCGCGAATCGTTACATCTTCTCCGGTGCCGATATTCACAAGCTCAGTAACATTTTTGTTGCTCATCGCAAAGACACATGCTTCAGCTAAATCCTCAACGTAAAGAAACTCGCGCTTAGGATTGCCGCTGCCCCAGACACTCATCGATTTTTGTCCAGAAATTTTTGCTTCGTGAAATTTGCGCAAAAGAGCAGGCAGAACGTGAGAATTTGTGAGATCGAAATTGTCATTAATCCCGTAAAGATTTGTCGGCATCATTGGCACGAAGTCGCAGCCATATTGAGCGCGATAGGCTTCACACATTTTTACGCCAGCGATTTTTGCGATCGCGTAGCCGTAATTTGTTGGCTCAAGCGCCCCGGTTAAAAGATATTCTTCCTTCATTGGTTGCGGCGCCAATCTTGGGTAGATGCAAGAACTGCCGAGGAAAATTAAACGCTCTACGCCACTCACATAAGAGTTATGAATGATGTTATTTTGGATTTGCAAATTTTCGTAAGTGAAGGCTCCAAGCTGCGATCTGTTGGCTTCAATGCCGCCAACTTTTGCTGCAGCCAAGAAGACAAATTCCGGTTTTTCGCGCGCAAAAAATTCGGTTACTTGCGCTTGATTTAGAAGATCAAGTTCGGCACGAGTTTTAGTAATGATGTTGCTGAAGTCTTGTTTTTGCAGCTCGCGCACGATTGCTGAACCGACCATGCCACGATGGCCGGCGACGAAAATTTTAGAATTTTTTTGCATTTGTTTGGATTTTTCTGGATCCCCACCTGCGCAGGGATGAAGTTGCACTTACTCGTCCCGTCATCCCCGCGCAAGCGGAGATCCAGGAAGATGTTTAATTATTTACGAAACTAGTTTTCGGTCAGAATCGACCATCATTTTAACCAATTCTTTAAACTTAACTTTTGGCTCCCAGCCCAATTCTTTCTTGGCTTTTGAATAGTCACCGATGAGCAAATCAACTTCCGCTGGGCGGAAATATTTTTCGCTGATTTCGACATATTTTTTCCAATCCAAGCCGACGTAACCAAAGGCTTCTTCGAGAAATTCTTTTACTGAGTAAGTCTCGCCCGTCGCGATTACGTAATCATCAGCTTTATCTTGTTGAAGCATGAGCCACATGGCTTCGACGTAATCGCCAGCAAAACCCCAGTCGCGTTTAGCGTCGATATTTCCGAGGTAAAGTTTGTCGGATTTTCCAGCGAGAATTTCAGCGAGACCATGGGTGATTTTTCTAGTCACGAAAGTTTGTCCGCGACGCGGAGATTCGTGATTAAATAAAATTCCGCTGCAGGCAAAAAGATTGTAAGATTCGCGGTAATTTACTGTAAGCCAGTGACTGTAAAGTTTAGCGCAAGCGTAAGGGCTGCGTGGGTAGAAAGGTGTTGTTTCGCGTTGTGGAATTTCCTGAACTTTTCCAAACATTTCGCTTGAAGAAGCTTGGTAAAATTTCGTTTTGATGCGGGTGTCTTTGATCGCATCCAAAATTCTGCAAGTGCCTGTGGCGTCAATATCTGCGGTATATTCTGGCACATCGAAGCTAACTTTAACATGGCTTTGCGCGCCAAGATTGTAGATCTCATCAGGTACAACTTTTTCTAACAAACGCGAGATTGAAGAAGAGTCAGACAAATCGCCGTAATGCAAAAATAATTTCTTGCCGCTGATTTCTGGATCATTGTAAAGATGGTCGATGCGCCCAGTGTTGAAACTGCTCGAGCGTCTGATGATGCCGTGAACTTCGTAGCCTTTGCTGAGTAATAATTCAGTCAAATAAGAACCGTCTTGCCCGGTAATTCCGGTGATTAATGCCTTTTTCATTTAGAGAGAATTGAGCTGATTGAGAGAGGAAAAATTTTTTAAGAGTAATTTTTTTGCACGCCAGAGCGTGTGAAGTTTTTCTCTAAAATTATTTGAATATTTGAGTTGAACAAAAACTGTTTCAAGCCTTTGTTTAATAGAGTTAAGGCTTGATTGATTAGTGCCAATATTTTGATTAAAAACTGCGGTAATATTAATTGGAAAAAAAAGATATTTTTTGCTCGTAACCAGTTCCATGTTTAATTCGTAATCCATGCTGTAGAGATTTTTTTCGTTGAATTTGCGAGTCTCAAAAATTTTTTTGCGGTAGTAAAATGATTCACCAGAGCCGATCGGACAACGCTTGACGAGGTTACGTCTTGTCATGGAAATCGCTGCGCTGTTTAAAAAAGAATTCGAAAATCCGATGCAGTAACTATTGAAATAAGCGACGTCAAAATTTGGATTAATTGCGGCGTAGTAGAAAAATTCTGCGAAGAAATTTTTGTGAAAAAAATCGTCGCAGCCCAAGAAACCAACAACATCGCCCGTCACATATTTCAGAGCAATATTGCGCGCGTTAGAAATGCCGCTGTCTTTTTCTTGGATCCATTTGATTGTTTGCGGAAATCTTTTTTCGTAGCTCGAAATTATCTCGTGAGTGCCGTCGGTTGAAATTCCGTCGACAATGATGAGCTCTTTATTTTCATAGCTCTGCGCCAAAAATGATTCGATCGCGTGAGCAATGTATTTTGCGCCGTTAAAGACGGTGATGATTACAGAAATTTTCATAAATTTTTTTTCAAAGTGATGTCCAAGGAAACTTTAGCTGACTTTATGAATCAACCTGTGGCTGTGGCCGGGGTGAAGAAAATTATCGCTGTAGCTTCGGCAAAAGGCGGAGTCGGAAAATCGACGATTGCTTGTAATCTCGCAGTTAGCGCTGCCCGCTCTGGCCTAAATGTGGCACTGGTCGACGCTGATATTTACGGCCCGTCAATTCCGCATCTAATGAACCTGGCAGACAAGCCAGAGATGAAAGATAACTTACTTTTGCCGCTAATGAGTCGTGGCGTAAAATGCATTTCGATCGGCTCGCTGATTGATCCGAATGCGGCCGGCGTTTGGCGTGGTCCGATGGTGACAAAGATTCTTTACCAATTAATTCGCAGCGTGAATTGGAAGTCAGACGGCAAGGAAGTTGACTTAATGGTGATCGACATGCCGCCGGGAACTGGCGACGTTTATTTAAGCATCGCCGAAAAATTTCCTCTTGCTGGAGTAGTAATTATTTCAACGCCGCAAAGCCTTGCGGTGATTGACGTGGTTCGGTCGATTGATTGTTTTGCAAAGTTAAAAGTTCCGATTCTTGGGCTGATTCAAAACATGTCTTATTTGGAAATCTCGGGCGAGAAAAAATATTTATTCGGCAAAGACGGGGCGAAGGATTTGGCAGAAAAAATGGGGATAAAATTTTTAGCGGATGTGCCTTTGGTTGAGGGGATAGGTGATGTGGGATCAATTGATCTAAGTGTGGTGCTGAAAGAATTGAGCTAGTCTTAACATCTCCTGGATCCCCGCCTGCGCGGGGATGACGTTGTCACCCACTCATCCCGTCATCCCCGTGCAGGCGTGGATCCAGGAGGGTTCATCACACTAACCATGCTTATGATTGTGATGATGCTGATAAACCCCAAACAACGACAAATATTCCGGATGCTGATTAATATCCTCTGGAGCCCCGTGGCAGCAAACGTGGTGATTAATGCAAAAAACCAAATCTGTCTTTTGCATTACCAAATGAAGGTCGTGCGAGATCAGGAGAATCGTGCATCCGCGCTCACTTCTAACTTCTTCAATAATTTGGTAAAAATCCTGAATCCCGGCAATGTCCATGTATTGTGTAGGCTCGTCGAGCACAAGCAAATCGGGCTTTCCCGCTAATGCGCGGAGGAATAAAATTTTTTGCAATTGCCCGCCGGAAAGGTCGTGAATTTGTTTGTCTAAAATTTTTTCGACATTGAGACGTTTTGACACTGCTTGATCAATCGCGCCATTTTCAAGTTGTACAAAATCACGCGCCGAAATCGGAATATTTTTTTCGATTTCAATCTTTTGTGGCATGTAACCAATGCTGATTTTTTTAAAATTTAAACCCTTGGGCAAAACCTCGCCACTAGTAGGTTTAATAATGCCAAGCAGAATGCGCGCGAGGGAAGTTTTACCGCCGCCATTCGGACCAATTAATGTGGTGATTTTGCCTTTTTTTAGTTGTAGCGAAATTCCCTCAATGATTTGCTTTCCGTCAATTTTTAATCCGATATTTTTTAACTCGATCAATGCCATTTTTCAGATTTTTTTTGCTGTTTTTAATTTTTGCTAACCAGGCATGGAGCCTTGAAGTTGCTGCCTCGATCAATCCTATTCACCAAATTATTTTGTCGATTGGTGGCGACAGTAATTTAATCATTAAACCCGGTTTGTCGGAGCATGATTATCAGTTAAAAAAAAGCGACATCTCTGCGCTGGTGAAAGCTGATTTGATTTTTTATGTCGATGATTCTCTCGAGAAAAATTTTCCGAAATTAATTAAAAATTTTCATCTCGAGAAAAAATCTTACCAACTCTCCAAGATCACCGGAATCAATCTCTTGCAGTGTCGCAATAATTCAAAAAAACTTGATCCGCATTTGTGGCTTGATCCAGAAAATGGAATTAAAATTGCTGAATTTGTTACGCAGAAATTTTGTGAAAGTGACAAAAAAAATTGTTTAAAATACCAAAATAATTTTCAGAAATTTCGTCAAGAAATCACCAAGGTTGAATCGGTGATAAAATCAGATTTGGTGGGCTTGGATGCCAATTACGTAATCTACCACGACGCCTACCAATATTTCGAAAAATCCTTCGCAATCAAAGCGCAAAAAATAATTTCTTACGACCATAATTCGCAGTTAAAAGTTAATGATTTACGTGGGTTGGAATTGGTAAAATGTTTGGTTAGTGAGCGAATGGACGAAAAAAATTCGGCACAAAAATTGGCCGAAAATTACCAAATTAAATTTGTTACTTTGGATGTGATTGGGGGAGATGAGAGTTACGCAAAACTACTTACAAAAATCGCGCAGGGGTTTGTGAAATGTGCTAAAAAATGAGATTTTCTTTATCGGAAGAAAATCATGATTTTTTTTGGATGCAGTGAAATCAAGGCTTGGTGAGGGGTGGTGTGTCAAAAACGGGGAGAAGTCTGCTTAATTTTAGTGAATTGTCGCGTTGCTAATCTCATCGCGATGACGTGGCAAAAATAGCGTCATTACTTAAGCCAAGATCCGTCATTAGAGCCGCTCATAATTTTTACTAACCCGCACCAACCAAGATCATTTTGTTCCGCTTCAACTCTCACAAACCAACCTTGCCTGACGCGGCTTAGCGAAATTCTGAATGATTCTAATGACGGATCTGGGTTAAAGTTTTCGGTAACCACAAATCTTAATTCCATAGCCATCAAGTCCAATCACCGACTTCTTCGAATTAGTTAGAAGTAGCATGTCGTTAACTCCCAAGTCTGAAAGAATTTGTGCACCAGTTCCGTAGTTGCGTAACTCGGTTTTTTTATTTTTGTCTGTTGTTTCAAGCATGTGGGAGATGGCTTCTGTCGGTTGTCTAATCACCACAATCACTCCATTTCCACTGCGCGAAATTTTTTTCATCGCTTTGGCAAGTGAGTCAGTTTTTGGATTTTGTGCGTCGCTTAAACAGTCAGAAAAAATATTCAGGTGATGCATACGAACCAAAGTTGGCGAGGTCTTATCAATCTTGCCCTTAATCAGCGCGACATGTTCGACGCCATCAACTTTGCTTTCATAAATTACTAAATCGAACTCGCCGCCATGTTTGCTCACGAATTTTTTGCGCTCTTTTACTTCGATTAATTTTTCATTTTGACGGCGATATTCGATGAGGTCAGCAATCGTCGCGATCTTGAGCTGGTGCTTCTTGGCGAATTTGATGAGGTCGGGCATGCGAGCCATTGAGCCGTCATCATTCATAATTTCGCAAATTACGCCGGAAGGGTTTAAGCCAGCAAGACGAGCGATGTCGACCGCGGCTTCAGTGTGGCCAGCGCGCACGAGCACACCGCCTTTTTCAGCTTTGAGTGGAAAAATATGTCCGGGGCTGACGAGGGATTCTTTGCCTTTTTTTTCATCGATTGCGTCGCGAATTGTTTTGGCGCGGTCAAAGGCAGAAATGCCGGTCGAGATTCCTTCGCGTGCTTCGATTGAAACGGTGAAAGCGGTTTGATGACGCGACTGGTTTTGCAGTGACATCAAAGGTAATTCGAGCTTGCGAACCCTTTCTTCTGTAAGCGTTAAACAAATTAATCCACGACCATACTTGGCCATAAAATTAACTTCTTGGTCGCCACACATTTCTGCGGGAATTACCAAATCTCCTTCATTTTCGCGACCTTCGTCGTCGACCAAAATGAAGATTTTTCCGGCTTTGGCTTCGGCGATGATTTCAAGAATTGAGGCGAGGGCGGAATTTTTTTTATTCATGTCTGAGTATATTGATGGACCCCGCAACAAGTGCGGGGTGACAGGACTGGGAGCGCTGACTCTCAACGCGTCACTTCTCACTTTTTAGCAGGATGACAGACTGAGAGCGCTGACTCTCAACGCGTCACTTCTCACTTTTTAGCAGGATGACAGACTGAGAGCACTTATTCTCAACATGTCGCCCTGCACTTGTTAGCGCTTTGACAAACTGAGAGCACTTACTCTCAACGTGTCACTTCTTAATTTTTAGCGGGGCGAAGACTGAGAGCACTTACTCTCAAGATGTCGACCTGCACTTGTTAGCGCTTTGACAGACTGGGAGCGCTTACTCTCAACGGGTCACTCCTCACTTGTTAGTGGGATGACAAACTGAGATCACTTACTCTCAACTGTCACCCCGCACTTGTTGCGGGGTCCAGACGAAGTACGTAACGCGCAATTACGTCGATTTCGAGATTTACTAAATCGCCAGCGACCCGGTGTTTAAAGGCTGTGTTGGCGATTGTGTGCGGAATTAAATTTATACTGAAGGAGTTTTTTTCTACTTCATTCACGGTGAGCGAAACGCCGTTGAGTGTTACTGAGCCTTTTTCGGCGATGAATTTCATCAACTCTTTTTTGACTGCAAAAGTGAATTTTTTGGAATCTTTAATCGACTGAATTGCCAGGATTTTTGCGGTTCCATCGACATGTCCCAAAACCATGTGACCACCAAATTCATCGCCAGCACGCAGCGCAAATTCGAGATTAATTTCTTCGCCGATTTTCCAATTTGCTAAAGTGGTTTTGTCGCAAGTTTCTTTCGAGGCCTGAAAAGAAAGTAGAGATTTTTTTTGTTCAATTAAAGTTAAGCAAATGCCGTTGCAAGCAATTGAGCAGCCAATCGCCAGCTTACGATTTATTTTCCCGGCAACAGAAATTTTGAGCAGTAAATCTTTTTTACTGCTCTGTTTTAGAGCTTCGATTTTGCCTAAGTGAGTAATTATTCCTGTGAACATTTTTACTTTTTTTCTTTCGTCATTTCTTCCGAAATTAGCTTTCTAATTTTTTTAATTGCCGCCTCTTCGATCTGTCTGATGCGTTCGCGCGAGACTTTATGAATTTGACTTAATTCTTCGAGCGTCATCGCATCTTCCGACATTTGGCGCTTGAACAAAATGTCTTTTTCACGCTCGTTTAATTTCTCGAAGGCTTGGTGAAAAAGCGATTCACGTTGCGATTTTTCCTGATTTTTAATAGCGATTTCTTCCTGAGTTTCTTGATTCGCTGCCATTAAATCACCGATTTCAATCGAGTCGCCTTCATTGCCAATTTGTTTGTTCAAAGAGGAGTCGGATTGGGAAAGGCGTGAATCCATTTCCAAAACTTCTTTGTTCGAAACGTTAAGAATTTCAGCAACATGCTTGATTTGCGAAGGATCGAGCGCGGACTCGCCAGAATAAATTCCGAGTTTCTTTTTGATTTTATGAAGATTGAAAAAAAGTTTTTTTTGTGCGGCAGTTGTGCCAATTTTTACTAAAGACCAAGAGCGCAAAATGTGATCCTGCATGAAGGCGCGGATCCACCACATCGAGTAAGTTGAAAAACGAAAACCTTTATGTGGATCAAATTTTTTTACGGCATGAATGAGGCCGAGATTTCCTTCGGCGATTAAATCTTGCACGGGCAGGCCGTAGTTGCGGTATTTGCTCGCCATTTTTACCACAAGGCGCAAGTGACTTTGAATTAACATTTTCGCCGCTTCCTTGTCTCCAGTTTCAGCGAAGCAAATGGCATAATTTTTTTCTTCTTCCGCGGTTAAGAGCGGGAATTTTTGAATCTCGTGGATGTAGTGGAGGAGTGAGCCGCCAGTAGATTTAGTAAGGTTTATTTTGGACATTGTTAAATTCTAAATGGACCCCGCACTCTAAACTTGTCACCCCGCACTTGTTGCGGGGTCCATGATTATTTTTTGAATTTATTCGATTCTGAATTGAGTAGCGAGTCCAAGTCTTTGGCTTTTGCAGAAGTTTTGTCGAGAGCAAAAGTTATTTCAGGCACAGAGCGCAAAGTAATTTTTTTAGCTAATTGGTAACGAAAATGTGGCGCGGCTTCGTTTAGTTTTTTAACAATTTTCCCGTGCATTTCTTCGTTGCCGAAAATGTCGACAAAGATGCGAACGGCTTTGGCATCTGGGCTAACGTCAGCTTCGAGAACGGTAATTAAACTGCCAGGAACGGTTAAAATGTCTGCGCGCAGAAAAATTTCTGACATTACGCGCTTAATATTTTCGCCGATTTGAAGTTGTCGCTGAGACTTAGTTTTGGATTTCATTTTAGAATTTTTTGTACTGTTGCACGCCTTTCATCACGATGTTGAAAGTGCAAAGTTTGATTGATTGAGGATTAAGCAGATCTGAGCTGCGCACAGAAGAAGTAAGCATTTTCTGCTCATTTTCTTGGTAAGACAAATATTGGTAATCGCTTTTATTGTAAGGGTGATCGGCAAAATACATTTCAGTTTCGAGTCGACCAAATTTTGAATGGTAGATGTTCATGTTGATGTGAGCGGCGCGTCCGGGAGAGCTTCCAGGCATGATTGTAATGAAGTGGTAATTGCCAAGATTGTCGCTGATTGCACGGCCAGACATGCTGAAATATTTGTCGATGTACTCACTGTTTGGCTCGAGCAAAGTGTGATATTTTCCAGCGGCATTAGTTTGCCAAATTTCAATTACGGCGCTGTCGATCGGCACGCCAAAAGAATCGGTTAACGTTCCTTGTAAGAAAATTACTTCGCCGAAAGCGCGGTAAAATGCGCCGGTTTTTTTAGCGAGATTATTAGTGCTGGCGAAGCTGTCTGGCATTGACAGGTCAGCAGAAAAAAAACGCGAAGGAGTTGGAATATTCGGACTAAAAACCGAAGGCGCTTCTTTGGAAAAATCATTTACTGGATTGCCGCGGACGTCAGTAAATTCTTGCGGCACAGCGGCTTTTATTTCTTCATTGGAGTAGATTTCATCGCTAATATTTTTCATTTCTGCGGCGAAAGAAACGAGAGGAAGAGCTAGAAATGAGATTAAGAAAATTAGTCTTAGCATGTTTGTTTGTTAATGGACCCAGCAACAAGTGCGGGGTGACGGCTTAGAGTGCGGAGTAACAAGTTTAGAGTCTTTCCTTCCTCTGTCACTCCACACTCTAAACTTGTCACCCCGCACTTGTTGCGGGGTCCATTGTTTACACCTTAGGTAAAGTTACGCCGGTTTGCCCCATGTACTTGCCTGAGCGCATGTCGTAAGAGACTTCGCAGGGTTGATCGCCTTTGAAAAACAAGAATTGGCAAGCGCCTTCGAAGGCATAAATTTTTGCGGGAAGCGGCGTTGTGTTGGAAAATTCTAAAGTGACGTGACCTTCCCAGCCCGGTTCTAGCGGGGTTACATTCACAATAATTCCGCAGCGGGCGTAAGTTGATTTGCCCACGCAAATTACCAAAACATCTTTGGGAATTCTGAAATATTCCACGGTGCGCGCTAGAGCGAAGCTGTTGGGTGGAATGACGCAAACATCAGTCGTGCGATTTACAAAACTAGTTTCGCAGAAATTTTTTGGGTCAACTACAGCTGAATCGATGTTAGTAAAAATCTTGAATTCGTTGGAAACGCGGGCGTCGTAGCCATAAGAAGAATTGCCGTAAGAAATTATTTTTTGACCATTGTCGTCGAGCTTAACTTGATGAGAGAAAAATGGCTCGATCATCTTTTGTTTTAATGCAAGATCGGCAATCGACTTGTCTGAAAGAATTGTCATTAATTTTGATTTTTGATTTTAGATTTTTGAACTTGATTGGGTATAAATCAAAAATCAAAAAATTTAAAAATTAAATGCACGATCTCTCATACCTACGAGACATTCTGATTTTGCTGTTTGCGATGGTGGTGATTGTTGTCGTTTTTAAGCAACTCAGACTTAGTCCGGCACTTGGTTACCTCATTGCTGGAGCGGCGATTGGACCGTTCGGATTTGGCATTTTGACGAGTACAGAAACAACGAAATCAATCGCTGAGCTTGGTATCGTCTTCCTTCTTTTTGCTATTGGTTTAGAGCTTACTTTTGACAAACTGAAAGCGATGCGTACCTACATTCTGGGTTTTGGTGGTTTGCAGGTTGTCGTTACTTCTGCCCTGATTTCAGCGGTTTGTTATTATTTTGCTCATCTGTCGGCAGAGCTCTCAATCATCATCGGCAGCGCTCTCTCCATGTCTTCAACGGCAATCGTGATGGAAGTGATTGAAGAAAATAATGAACAAACAACTCGCGTTGGACGCCTCGCTTTTTCGATTTTACTCATGCAGGACTTGGCAGTGATTCCGATTTTGGTTTTATTGCCACTGCTTTCAAAAACTGATTTAAATATTTTTCATGCACTAGGCGGGGCCTTGGGGGACGCGATTTTAGCGATGATTATTATTTTTGCGACTGGACGAATTTTGTTGCGTCCGCTTTACCGTCTCATCGTTGAATCGCAGAACAATGTTCTCTTTCTTAGCTTCACTTTAATCGTGATTTTAGGTTCATCATTTCTGAGTCATAAAATGGGCTTATCATTTGCCCTTGGTGCTTTCGTTGCAGGATTAATGGTGGCTGAAACGGAGTATAAATATCGCGTTGAGGAAGAAATTCTCTCGCTCAAAGCGCTGTTACTGAGTTTGTTTTTTATGGCGATTGGCATGTCGTTTGATTTCAATCTGCTTTTGCAAAGCTTGCCTTACATCGTTCTAGCTTCACTCATGTTAATTGCGGCCAAGACTTCAATCATCCTGCTGCTTTGCCGCCTTTTTCGCTTTCCGCTCGCGCCATCAATTCATGCTGGCCTCTTGCTTGCGCAAGGCGGTGAATTTGCCTTTGTTGTTTTTTTGATGGTGGTGCAGCAAAGATTAATGGAGGTCGATTTAGCGCAGTTTTTGATGACGGTTGTAACCTTCACCATGGCACTAACCCCGCTACTTGCGATTATTGGTCGTCGCATCAAAAGCTACCTCTACATCACCGAAGTTTTGCACGACAACAAACTCAAAAGAGAAATTGGCGAAATTGGAAAACATGTTGTTGTCATTGGCTTCTCGATGGTCGGTCGCATCGTGGCTTACATCCTGCGTAAGCGCGACGTGAAATACATCGTGCTCGAAAATAATCACCGCATCGTGCGTCTCGAACAGAAAAACGGTTACAGCATTTATTACGGTGATGCGATGAATATTGATATTTTGCGCTACATCGGTGTTGAGCGCGCCGAATCAGTTGTGGTAGCAATGGAAGATGAAGTCGCTTGCATGAAAATTACCCGCTTTATTCACGAAAATTTCCCGAATGCGACGGTGATTACTAAAACTGAAACCATTAATAATGTTGATCGCTTTAAAAAAGTTGGTGCAACTCACGTTGTTTCAAAAAATGTTGAAACTGGTTTGCAGCTTACTCACGCTGCTTTGGCGTTGATTGGGGTTGGTAATTTAGAGATTATTAATTCTTTAGACTCTTTTCGCGAAATTAATCCTGAAATTATCAAGAAGATCATTTCAACCGATGGCGAGACAGCAAAACAAAAACATTTAACAAAAATAAAAGAGATCGATGACAGCCAAAATTAAATTAATCACATCCAAATTTTCCCCTTACTCTCACCGCGTTGAAATGGTGCTGATCGAAAAAAATATTCCTTACGAAAAAGAGGTCATCGATTTGCAGCACAGGCCAGAGCAATTCGTAAAGGATTCACCTCTCGGTAAGGTTCCTTTGCTTTACGCTGACGGTAAAATCCTTTTTGAATCAATCGTGATTTGTGAGTATCTAGAAGAGGCTTTTCCAGAAACTCCTCTTCATCCTAAAGATTTGCAAGACAAGGCTTGGCACCGCGCTTGGATGGAATTCAGCAACGGAATTCTCTCCAGAACTTTTGGCATGATTTTCTCTGAAAATCAGGAGCAGTTCGACATTAAAAAAGCCGAAACAATTTCCAGATTAGCTGTGCTAGACAAACATCTTAAATTTGGCCCTTACTTCGACGGAGAAAAATTTTCTTTGATTGATGCATGTCTCGCCTCCGCTTTGAAGCCACTCACTTTCATCGACAATAAATTCACTCTCGAAATTTTTGATCTTCATAAAAAAGTCGCGACTTACGCTGAAGGCGTGATCACTCGCGGATC
>CAMBXE010000016.1 GCA_945871805.1 Rhizobium sp. Q54
AGAGTTCATATCGACGGAATCGTTTGGCACCTCGATGTCGGCTCATCACATCCTGGGGCTGAAGAAGGTCCCAAGGGTTCGGCTGTTCGCCGATTAAAGTGGTACGTGAGCTGGGTTCAGAACGTCGTGAGACAGTTCGGTCCCTATCTGCCGCAGGTGTTTGGAAAATTGAGAGGAGTTGACTCTAGTACGAGAGGACCGAGTTGAACATACCAATGGTGTTCCAGTTGTTCCGCCAGGAGCATTGCTGGGTAGCTAAGTATGGACGAGATAACCGCTGAAAGCATCTAAGTGGGAAGCTTCCCTCAAAACAAATTTTCCCTATTAGGGTCGTGGAAGACTACCACGTTGATAGGCTGGGTGTGTAAGAGCGGTAACGCTTTGAGCTAACCAGTACTAATTACCCGATTGGCTTATTTTTAAACTATGTGTGGAATTGATCTGCATTAGGGTTTTGAGATAGACACAGTAATTCATTCGTCAGGTATCTTTAGTTATCGATTCAGTTATTAGACTAGCTATCAGCTGTTGGTTTCCAGGGTAATTTTGGTGACCAACAGTCGACACTAAATCAATAGCTGTAATGCCACTTGTTGGCTTGGTGAGGATAGCGGTGTGGAACCACTCGATACATTCCGAACTCGCAAGTGAAACGCATGTCGCGCCGATGGTATTTGGTCTTTGTGGCCAGTGAGAGTAGGTTGTCGCCAAGCCAATAAGTGGCATTAATTATAGATAAAAACAGCAAAACCCGCTTAGGTGTAAAAACCTAAGCGGGTTTTTTATTGTCTAAATTTCACAAAAAATTTACTCGCCAAATTTTGCTGCAATCTTACTCCAATAGTCATCAGGAAATTTTTGGCCCAACTGTTGTTTGGTCTTCCTTCCCTCTTCTTTTAAGCCAGTTTTGTAATAGAGCTCAACTAAACGGAAATAAGCCTCTGCTGTTTGTTTTGTGTAGCGATAACGAGAGATAACCTCGTTAAAACTAATAATCGCTCCAACATAATTACTTGATGTGATTTGATAGCGACCTATTGCCATTTTTGCTCCAGCTAAATGTTCGTCGATAAACGATAATTTTTCTTTCGCATCGGCGGCATAATTTGTTTGTGAAAAACGCGCAATCAGCTCGCGAAAAATAAAAGATACTTGCTGAGTATTGTCTTGAGCCCGTTCGATATCGGGAATTTGATTGTAGTAAGTCAGGCCTTTCATGTATATCATGTAGGGCACATATTCACTAGATGGATTTAAGCGCAAAAAATCATCAACATTAGCAACCAGCTTTACATAATCTTCATTCATATAGCGCGCATAAACTGCCATGGTTTGAGCCTTTAATGCCCATTTTGAAAAAGGAAAATCATCATCAATTTTTTCAAATTCAGTAGCGGCCTCGGAATAATCTTTTTTCTTCAGCAGCTTCATAGCTTCAATGTAGGAAATTTCTGCATTGGTTTTTTTATCGTCTTTTTTGGCGCAAGAAAATAGTAAAACAAAAAACAGTAATGACTTAAAAATTTTTTTCATTGCTGATTTAGGTGTTTAGTTTGTGCGGGCCCAATTCATCCCACAAAGCCATGATTGACAGGGCTTTAGCTGGTTTATTAAAAGATTTTTGACCGCAATAAATTGCTGAAATTATTTTTAGAAAATTAAAGACAGGAAGTCCGTCAGAGAATTTTGTAGCGCTTTCTGTCGGCAGTGAGCGACTTATTCCTGGAGAAATGTTAAAACTTTCTCTGAAATCTCTCTCTAGCCCAGATCTAGTCTAGGTCGACCTGAAAAAATATGTCCAACCACCCTGCAATCAACTTCAAGTTTTGACCTCCTTAAAAAGGATTGATCAGGCTTTTTTATGTCTTAATGCTAACCGCTTATTTCCTTCTAGCTTTTAAATTGACACGGAGCGCTGAACCCTCTCCGATAAAAATGATATTTCCTCCAGCTCAATTTTTAATTCAAAATAAAAAAATCTCTGGAATCGGATTTGCTTGGTTAAATTTGGATTTTTAGAGACCGCCTCGAGCTTTAAATCTTTTGTTTTTGTGGGGTCATTAATTCTCCATTAATTTAAAATTTTTACCTTTTGTCTTGCCTCCATCCCGAGTTCTTGCGCTAATCCGGCATTGATTTCAAGAACGTATCGAGCTTCTTTTTCTGAGGAAATTAGTTCGAGAGAATTTGGCTTGGCATAGCTTCTGATCACAGAAATTTCGTCATCAGTATCGATAAAAATCATGTCTAGTGGAATCTTGGTGTTCTTCATCCACATGTTAATCACCTGACTTTCTTTGAATGAAAAAAGCATTCCGTGATCTTTGGGCAATTTATCAAGATTCATTAGTCCGTACATTTTTTGTTCATCGCTTTTGGCAATTGCGATATTGAAACTAGCTATGAGTTTTGAATTTCGATCAAAGATTTGTAATTTGGCGTTGTAGTTTTTTAGATCGCGATTAAATCCCGCGATGTCACTCGCGTCTATGTTTCTACTGGCTTGAAGCGTAATCAAAAGAATAGCCACACAACCAATAACAAAGAAGGTGAAACGTTTTTTAGCGATCTGCATAATTTTTAATTTAATTACCTCGGAAGCTTGCGAAGCCTCGAAAGCAAAGGGTTCGCCTACCAGAATAAGGTCGGATATCATCGACATCAAGCGTAAATCTCAGGAAGTAAATTTTTTGTACAATGTGGTGGTGGAGAAGGATGACAGCAGCTTGCTCGCGCAAAAAATGACGGTGCTTTACGAGGAAAGCAAAGCCGCGCCAGACTCCAAAAAATCGAAAATCAAAAGAATAGAAGCTAAAGAAAATGTTAAAATTTTTAGTGAAGAATTTGTTGGGAGCGGAGATTCGGGCTTTTACGATCCGCAACAAAATACTTTTGTCTTGGAGAAAAATGTGATCGTGAATAATGGTACATCAATTGCGAGTGGAGATAAATTTTTTTACGATTTAACAACAAAAAAAGGGCGATTTCTGGGTAAAAAAGATGAGACGTCGATTGCCGGCAATGGCGGCGATAAAAGAGTGGTGGTAATCCTCGGCAGCGACGCTGGCGAAATAAAAAAATCAAAGACGGAATATGAGCAATAAGATATTAAGTGCGACAAATTTACAAAAATCCTACGGCAAAAAAACGGTAATTCGTGACGTAAGTTTGAAAATAGAGCAGGGCGAAGTTGTTGGCTTGCTTGGTCCAAATGGAGCGGGAAAAACCACCTGTTTTTACATGATGGTTGGTTTGGTTGATGCGGATTCTGGGAATATTTTTATCGATCAGCTCGATATTACGCCGATGCCGATGTATCATCGCGCCCGTTTGGGTCTGGGTTATTTGCCGCAAGAAGCTTCGATTTTTCGGGGCATGACCGTTGAAGACAATATTTATTCTATCCTTGAAATCACTGAGGCCAACAAGGTTAGGCGCAAAGAAAAGCTGGAAGAATTGCTAACAGAATTTTCCATTAATCATATCCGTAAATCACACGCATTAGCGCTTTCGGGTGGCGAAAGAAGAAGGGCGGAAATAGCTAGGGCATTGGCCACAAACCCTTCATTCATCTTGCTTGACGAGCCTTTTGCCGGCGTTGATCCGATCGCGGTGAATGATATTCGTCAGATGGTAATGCATTTAAAAGATCGTGGAATTGGCGTTTTAATTACTGACCACAATGTGCGCGAAACCTTGTCAATCGTGGATCGCGCCTACATCGTTTACGATGGAAGGATTTTAACTTCTGGCTCAAAGAAAGAAATCATCGAGCATGAGGAGACTAGAAAGGTGTATCTCGGGGAAGATTTTAGGATTTAATTCGAAGTGCGAACGATGCGATTTTTACACGTCGATCCTCGCGAAGCCTTGATTTTAGAGGGTCGCCAAAAAAGATGAATTTTGTCCAGCTGGACAAAATCTCATTTTAATCAGCATTGGCGGGGCTTTACCGCCGCTCGGGTGAATTCGATTTTTGCTGTTCGTAATCTCGCTCAACAGCTTTGTTGACTGCCAGCGTTGCGTTTAACCCAAATGTTGCGCCGCCATCTCGGGAGCCGGCGACAACAACAATCCCATTTTCCATGTTCGCTGAAAACCAGGAGGTTGATCCAGGGGCGCCTTTCGCTGGACCTGGTATGCCGCCGCTGTGCTGAATGGTTTGTGATTTTGCATTGAAAAATTCTTGGCCAAATTCTTGTACGGCATTGCGGAATCCTTCGTTTTTCCAGTTCTCGCAAAGCCATCTACCAAATTTTTGCATGTCTGATGCAGTTGCCCAATAGCCACCAGCTGGACTGCCATTGATTTTTCCGGCGACAATGTGCTCTTCGTTAAACAGCGCATTTTCGGGTTTTGTGACTGAAAAATTTTCGATTTCCGCAGGGCGTAAGATTTTTTCCTCCAAAAGTTCTTGGTAAGTTTTCCTTTCGCTTTCGGGCTTATTGCGATTGTAGAGATGTTGTGCAGCAAGGCCAGCGAGTAAGATTCCCGTGTTGCTGTAGTTGCTGCCTTTCCCTGGCTCAAAATCACAAACAGTGTTTTGTGCGAATTGTAAAAAATCTTCTGGCCTTGTGGCAGTAAGCTCTTCACCGCTTTTAAGGCGATCCATGTAGCCGCTGGAGTGACAGAGATAATCTGTAAAGCCGGCCGCGTGAGTCATGGCCTGGTGCAATGTGGTTTTTGGTAAATGTTCGCGGAGTTTTTCAGGTAAAAAGCTGAGCACTTCTTCGCTAAGCTCTAAGGGCTGAGTCATTTGTTCGTGCGCGATGTCGCCATCTGCAATCATTTTTGCAATTAACACCCCGGTAAAAACTTTGCCGATTGAGTGAATGGCGAAGGGACGATTGCGAGCTTCTTCTGGAGCTAGTTCGCAAGTTCTTTGGCGATCCGAAACAGAAAATATTCCTTGGAGCCGATGTTCATCGGCAAATTCTCGTAATTTTTTTTGTGTTGTTCCGGGGTCAAAAATTCCGTTGTTAATTCCGATGTCTTCTGGAGCAATGGCTCCTAGCCATTCGCCGTTATTAATGTCGATGAGATGTTCGGTTCGTAGTGGACGGAGCAATTCGACGAATTTACTAACATCCTTGCTCTGAATTGCTTCATCGAATTTTTCTTCAGTGGGCCTCAGAGATTCTTCTGAGAGCATGAGCAGGTATTGTTTGCAACCTTCGTGACTTTCGCCATCAACACAAAATTTTTGTCTACATGCTTCAGCAACGAGGAGTAAATAGTCGCGTGAATTTGATTTCATGAGCTGAGAATCTTTTTAGTCAGAATTTAGACGCAAAAATAACTTCGCAAGAAGCGAGAGATAAAATAGATCGGAATAAAAAAAGAGAAGAGAGTAAGTAAAAGTCGCGAAGCAGCTGAGATCAACGAACCATGCTCTGCTTATCAGAGCATGGTCCAAAATTCGTAAATAAGAAAAATAAAGACGATAGTTCCGCCCACATTGTTTTTTGAGAATGACTGCGTGAACAGTCACTTTAATGGAAGTCAATCCGAAGACTGACCTCAGTTCTCTAAGGAGGTAATCCAGCCGCAGGTTCCCCTACTGCTACCTTGTTACGACTTAACCCCAGTCACCCCTCCTACCGTGTAGAGCTGCCTCCTTGCGGTTAGCTCACTCTATTCAGGTAGAAACAGCTTCCATGGCTTGACGGGCAGTGTGTACAAGACCCGAGAACGTATTCACCGTGGCATGCTGATCCACGATTACTAGCAATTCCAACTTCATGAGGGCGAGTTGCAGCCCTCAATCTGAACTGAGATGGTTTTTAGGGATTTGCTCGGGATTGCTCCTTGGCTTCCTGCTGTAACCACCATTGTATTATGTGTGTAGCCCAACCCATAAGGGCCATGATGACTTGACATCGTCCCCACCTTCCTCCTACTTGTCGCAGGCAGTTTCCTTATAGTTCCCGGCATAACCCGATGGCAAATAAGGATGAGGGTTGCGCTCGTTGAAGGACTTAACCTAACATCTCACGACACGAGCTGACGACAGCCATGCAACACCTGTCTCCACTGTGTATTGCTACAAAGGTAAATTTCTCTACCGGTCAATGGGATTCAAGGGTTGGTAAGGTTTTTCGCGTAGCATCGAATTAAACCACATAATCCACTGCTTGTGCGGGTCCCCGTCAATTCCTTTGAGTTTTAGTCTTGCGACCGTACTCCCCAGGCGGAATGCTTATCGTGTTAACTTCGCCGCCGAAGCCTAAGGCCCCGACAACTAGCATTCATCGTTTAGGGCGTGGACTACCAGGGTATCTAATCCTGTTTGCTCCCCACGCTTTCGTACCTCAGCGTCAGTATTGGCATAGATGGTCGCCTTCGCCACTGGTGTTCTTCCTAATCTCTACGGATTTCACCCCTACACTAGGAATTCCACCATCCCCTACCAAACTCAAGTAAGGTAGTTTCGATTGCAGTTCCCAGGTTGAGCCTGGGGCTTTCACAATCGACTTACCAAACCGCCTACGTACCCTTTACGCCCAGTGATTCCGAACAACGCTAGCACCCTTCGTATTACCGCGGCTGCTGGCACGAAGTTTGCCGGTGCTTTTTCTGTAGATACCGTCATTATCTTCTCTACTAAAAGGGCTTTACAATCCGAAGACCTTCATCACCCACGCGGTATTGCTGGATCAGGCTTGCGCCCATTGTCCAATATTCCCCACTGCTGCCTCCCGTAGGAGTCTGGACCGTGTCTCAGTTCCAGTGTGGCTGATCATCCTCTCAGACCAGCTACGGATCATTGCCTTGGTGAGCCATTACCTCACCAACTAGCTAATCCGATAGAGGCTCATCCAACAGCGATAAATCTTTCCCGCCGAAGCGGTGATATATGGCATTAGCACTGATTTCTCAGAGTTATTCCTTACTGCTGGGAAGATTCCTCTACATTCCTCACCCGTTTGCCACTGATGTATTGCTACACCCGTTCGACTTGCATGTGTTAAGCATACCGCCAGCGTTCGTTCTGAGCTAGGATCAAACTCTCAAGTTGAGAATAATGATAATAGCTATCTCACTAGAAGGACTCTCGTCCCTCTGTGTTGTGCACTTTGCTTGCTTGCGCTTACAAATGCGTCAACTTTTCCCCTAATAAAAGAGGAAAAACTCAAATTCACTAACGTGACTTTAAGCGATAGTTTTCGCGAACGAAACTATCGCCTTTATTTTTCTTATTTTTTTCGTTCCTGCCTTTTGTTTAAACTGATGTTTAAAGCAAAGACATAAACGCGACTATTCACGATGTAAAACAACGATTTTGTAAGAAGGAAAAGAACTGCTAAAAACGCAGAAATCAGATCTCTAAACCAAAAGAGGGGGCGCAACGTACGAAGCAGATTTCTGTTGTCAAGTAGCCATCAGTAACTTTTTTTAAAAGACTCAGCTTGTCACAAAAAAATTTTGTACAAAAGCAGTCAGCAAGATCTTCGGAGGCACAATTCCGCTCTTCATCTTAATCTCTAAATGTTGCAATTCGGATAAATTTTTTATTAAAAAATCTTTCGAAAAATTTTTTAGCGCCAAGCGAAATCCCGCTTCAGCTTTAAAAAATAAGCGCTGATTTTTTACCGCCTCGTCAAAAGAAATTCCGCTAGAATCAATCTCGGCGCGAGCCTGATAAAGTTTTTGTAAATAGTTCGACAAAAAGCGCAGAAGCGTAATTGCTTCAAATCCGTCGCGAAAAAGTTTTTCGGCGGCAAGTAAAGATAAATCAAACTTTTGTGCGGCAAAGTTGTCGACGAATTCATTGGCGGAAATTTCCGCTTCGGAAGCTGTCAGCTTCTCGACTAATTCGGCGGTAAGATTTTTTTCCTCGCCTAAAAAAACTAAAATTTTTTCGAGCTCGGCCAAAATAATTTGGCGATTTTTTCCGAATTTTTCATAAAGAATTGAGGTGGCGTCCAAGTTGAATTTGACTTTGTGGCGCAAGAGCTCGTCGGCGATAAATTTTTTGATTACGCGTTCGTCGTCTTCGTAGCAAGCGATCGCAGCGAAGCGTGGATTTTCTTCGCAAAGTTTGCGCAAAGCCGAGGATTTATCGAGATCGCCGCCTTGAATCAAAATAAAATTATCGCTCTTTTTAGCGAAATCTTGATCAGCAAAAAGCATCTTTAAAGCCGCGCCAGCCTGGACATCGGCATCACGAATCAAAATTAATTTCCGACCGCCGAGCATCGAGTAAGAAAAAAATTCATCCGCCAAAATCGCCTTATCTTCGACCAATTTTTCCTTACTAATATTAGCGACCAAAAACGGATCAGATAAGTTCGGCGTAATTTTTTTCGCGATCAAATTGAATCGATAATTAACGAGCGCAGCTTCTGGCCCAAACAATAAACAGCCGGCAATTTTTTCTTGCGCGATGCGGTGGATATAAGGCTCGATTTGGTAATTAGAAATTTTCATGGCGCGCTTCTTAGGGGCGAAAATCTAAAATAAAATCATCTGGCAAAATTATCTCGTAATCCCGGAGTCGTCTTTATTTGGTGTCGCAACCTTTTCAGCCCAAGATTTTGTTGCTTTCGACATTATGTCCTGAGCCTCTCTTTCTGCGACCAGTTTTATTTCAGATCTTACAAAAATTTCCTGCGTTTTCCCTTGTGCGGAATCGAGGTGTGGAGCGAGAACTTCTTCGCGAAGTTTTTCAAAATTTTCGGCTGTTTTAAATTTTTCTGCGATTGCGTCTCGATCGATAATTCCGGTTTTTTTGTCGATAAAATTTTCTACTAGATAACCGTGCAAGGCCTCATGAGCTGGTGCGTAAGCAGCAATAATTTCTGTGTGAAAATCGGCGAAATTTTTTGGTAGTTTGCCTTCGGCAGCGAGTTCGTTTTGCCAGGCTGCTAAGTTATTATTTTTGCCCGTGCTGAGATCGAGATGTTGCCAGTATTTTCGCCAACACTCGCCATCTTCTTCGGCAACAAACTTGCTGTCTTTGTTGGTTTTGCCGAGAAAATATTCGTCCATCTGTTTAGCGTAATCATGGCCGGGCATGGTTAGAATTAGCTGTTTAGTAATCGCGTCAGTTTGAGTAATGACCGAATCCGTCTCCGCTGCTACGTCGCTTTTTTCCGCAGCTCTTCCCGATCTAAAATCATCAAAAGAAAAAGGCATTGTTGCATGCATTTCGCTGGCATTGCCGGTGAAATGGCCAATGTGCCAAATGTGAAATTTATCTTCTCCATTCTTGCGACCAGAAACCGTTTCCGCCTTGTCATTAATGGCCCCAATCATGATCCCAAGAGAATAGCTTGCGGCGTAGAGAGCTGCTTTTTCGTCGGAACCTCCATCGGGCACGCAATGTTCTCCAGCATCAAAAGCATCGAGGTAAAGCTGATGAACTTCTTTCGCTTGAGCATGATTCAAGGTCAAGGCGTTAGGCATCCCGCAAATCATCTTCGCCAATTCCGCAGAAAATTTTTCTAAATCAGCAATGCTTGAACACAGGCCACCAGCGGAGAGAGGTATTTCCCCGGTTTGAGTGTGAGTGAGGGGATTGCTGCTAGAACTTTCTTTCGCGGGCTCAATGTTGGCGGTGTCGTAATCAATTACGCCCGCGATCTTGACGACATCGCTAGCAACTTTTCGCGGCTCGGCCACTTCATCCGCGGGCCTGGTGTGAGCTAACCCAAGGCGATCAATCGTTCTTGTTTTTAGCTCATGGCGATAACTTCCAAAATCAGAAACCAGACCCATCAAATCTTCGGCGAGCATGAAAGTTGGATTGCCGTAACTGAAAGTTGTTCCGACTTTTTTTGGCATAAATTTTACCGAATCAGAGGCGATGACACCCGGATTGTCGCCCACAAATTGTGGATCATTGGTGAAGTAACTCGATTGCGAAATGAGTCCGTTGCGATGACTCAGAAGTTGTGCCAGGGTTACGTGTTCGCAGCCTTTTTCTGTCAGCACTTTTTCATATTTTGCGATTTCAGCTTCTCTCTCCGGATGGCATTCTCGCGCCACCTGCAAGACATCCAACGCGGTCGCCTCCATTCTTTTCTCACCAAATTTTCCTTCAACAGCCATCAGCGCCGCAGTCGCTCCACAGAAACTTTTAGAGACGCTCATGATCCAGCCTTCGCGCTCCTTTTCTTCCGGCAAGGATTGCGAATTTGCCTCGATAATTGTGGAAAGGTCGTGAGGATATTTAGCTCCGCCGACTTCACTCGGTAGCACGGCTCTATTTCTGCCGTCCATTTTAAAGCCGATCACTTCGCCAACCGAGGAAAGCAGCTCTGGCGTTGAGTCGCTGAGGATCAATGGAAAATCTTTTTGACCACTCGGATTCGTGACAACCAGCGATTTGCGATCAGAAAATTCATCTCTAAGCAACGCGCCGAGGCTTGGAATATGTGGGCTGCCAGCGACGATGATCACGACATCAACTTCTGGCTTCAGAGATTTTTTTACATCCTCAGCCATTCGCGCGTGAGTTGCCGCAGAATAAAATCCACCGAGCCACCATTCGAAATCTCTTTTGGTTTCAAGTGGCGCATCCCCATTTTTAATTTTTTGCTCAAGCTCTTTCTTAAAAAGTTCTTTTAGCTCCGGAGAGTCGATGCCTTCTTCAAGCCCCATTTCTCTAAGCTCGCTCGACCTCTTTCCTTTTAATCTCTCAAAAATTTTATCCTTCTCGCTCTCTCTTCCCTGCAGATCTCCCATTTCAGTCAAAACCGGTGCGCTCAGGAATTCAGTGGTTGCTTTGTAGGTTTCTTCGTCGGTTTTATTTTTGACTCCTTGAGTCCTGTTTTTTTCCGACTGACTCGGAAATTCAGAAAAAGTTTGAACCGTCCGACCTGATTTTTCGTAATTCTTAATCATTTGTTCAACCAATGAAGCGTAAGTCGCGTCAGCGTGATCACTTTCGGCGATGTAAATAACGAGCGGAGCTTTTCTCTCGTTGGTGATTAGTTCGACAAAGCTCGGACGTTCTTTATCCCCCACTTCGGCCGGGACTGCCTTCCCCCCTAAAATCGCATTTAAATTTTCAGCAATTTCCCCAAAACTCACGCCTTGATCTACCATGCTTTTCATTGCTTCAAAGCCGAAGCCAGCTTTAAGTAACTCTTCTTGCTTCAAAAATACTTCTTCTTTTGCAATCTCAGTTCCGGGCTCTTTCTGTTTAGAAATCATTTCGTATGCAACGGCGTAAGTAAGAGTTTCGCCAACCGCGGCATAGTAAAACGATTCGCCAGTTGTTGGATTATATTTTAGACTGGATTCAGACAATCCGTTGTCGCCGTTGTGGCCAAAAGTTCCATCTCTATAATTATTTACGCCGCAAATATTATGTTTTCCGACCTTTCCTTCATCTCGAAACAAAGCTGCAACAACTTCCGCATTTTCAAATAAAGATGATTCTCCTGCTTCTTTAGAAAGAAATTTTCTGATAAATTTATCAGCATCTTCCGGAGTTGTTTTTAGGCCGCCAGCTGCCACGCCATTGCCGGACGTATTAAAATTAATTTCTCCGCTATATTCTTTTCTGGATTCTCCTTCACCAAGTTCCATTGGAGTGATGTAGCAATATCCTAAGGTAGAATTTGCGTCTATTTCACTCACATTTTTTAGCCGACTTCTAGTAGCTCCAACTGGATCAAGCACTGCATCTTGCAAAACCTGGCCATATGTTTCGCCTGTGACCAACTCCATTATCATGCCAGAAAGCTCGGTGCCTAGACTGCCATATTTAAACTCTCCAAATTTATCATCGGGATTAATCTTTAAGAACTGCACTGTCTCTGCACAGCTAAACTGCTTGTCAGGATTATCCATCAGCACCTTGGCAATCGCGGCATCATCTCTATTACTGCCAAGAGCGTGAGTATGATTTAACAAATCTCTTAATGTGACTTGAGGATAATGTGGAGCCTCTTCAATAGTTGTAAGGTAGGAACAATCTGGAAATTTAGCTTTTAATCCAGCCATAAAATGAGAGAGCCCAGTATCAATGCCGTCCGGGAAATTTTCAGTTTGACCTTCTGCTAATCGGCCACTCTTTTTTGCTGTTAACTCCTGATCCCACAATTTTAACAAAGCCGCTGAGGTAAACATTTTAGTGACGCTTCCAACGGCAATAGTGGTGTTTTCATCAATTGGCTCACTATCGCGATATGGAGATTTTTTGCCGTGAATAAACGATGATTGAACTTCTGCATTTCCACCTTCTTCAACTACTCGATGCACAGTTTGAATTGCACTTGCTGTAATATTGTTGCCTTTGTGTTCTTTGTAAAATTCATCCAAGAGCTCAAAGGCTTTGCCCGGATCCTTAGGGAAGGCCACTGTAGTTTTGGCCTCAATATCGGCGATGATTTTTGCGGATTCTTGCGGAGATGTTGAATTAAAATCTTTTGACATGTTTTTGATTTTGAGTTGAGGAGGGGTGTGTGTTTTTTTTCGCTCAAAAAATCAATAAAAATTCTCGAGATCGCCCTTCGACAAACTCAGGGCGACCTCGAGATAGTCTCGCAAAATAATCGTTTTTAATATTGACCGTCAGTTGTTTGATAATTATTCTCGGCAAGTCACAAAATTAAAAATAAGTGAAAATGATTATTTCGAGTTACAAAAAATCACACGTTGTTGCTTTTATCGCTGCGGCTCTTGTGCATGGCTCTGTTGTTGCGTGGTCTCTACTCCCTTCTGATCCCGTCGTAATTAACCAGCAAGCAATCCAAGTGAGTTTTGTTGCGCCTTCAGCCAATGAAAAGAAAAATGAAAATCTTTCTCGTGAAAAATTCGCACTAAGTTTTGAGCGCGAAAATGCCCTTAGGCAGAAGCAAAGTGAAAAAGAAAAATTTGAAGGCAAAGAATCTAAAGTTGCCGGAAAAGAAACTTCTGGTCGAGTTGATCCAAACGCAATCGCAACCAGATCCGCAGAAAGTGAGCCGATTTTCAACGCAGAATATTTAAATAATCCGTCTCCTTACTACCCAGAAAAGGCAAAACGCAGAGGCGTTCAGGGTAAAGTTTTGTTGAGTGTTTTAGTTAAATCAGACGGCACTCCGGCTTCAGTTAAAATTTCACATTCAAGCGGTTCGAACGATTTAGACGAGGCAGCTCTTGACGCGGTGAAGCAGTGGAAATTTATTCCCGCGCGCAGCAAGGGTAAATCGGTTGAGGCTTCCGTAGTCGTTCCGGTCGAATTTAAAATTATCTAAACTCGTTAATTAAATCTTTTTGCTGGTTGAGCGGAGTCTAAACCAAAAAAAGATCGGCGCCGAACTTTCTTGGTTTCGACTCCGCTCAACCAGCGAAACTTTTACAATTACTTCAAATAAAATGGATTTCATTCACGCTTTCTCGCAAGGCAACGCAGTTTTGGTCGCAGTATTTGCGCTGCTAATCGCAATGTCCTTTGCCAGTTGGTACATTATTTTCTGGAAGGGTCTTTTGCTGCGTCGCGAATATTTGGCTTACAAAAAATTCTACGTCGAGCACGTAAAAATTCAGAATTGGCCAGTCAGAGAAAATCTCAAAACAGTTGACGGCGCGGTAAATTTTTTGATCACTGAGGTAAAAAATTTAGAAACAGTTTTACCGCAATATTTTGGACACGAGGCAAAAAAAGAAATCCTCACAATGCATTTGCTGCAAGTTCTAGATGAAACGCGCTCTTGGCTTGACAAGGGCTTAACAATTCTTGCTTCAATCGGAAGTTCTGCGCCATTCATCGGATTATTCGGAACGGTTTGGGGAATTTACAACTCGCTGCAAAATATTTCTGCACAAGGAAATGCCGGCCTCTCAACCGTTGCTGGTCCGATGGGCGAAGCTTTGGTTGCAACGGCGATTGGCCTATTTGCTGCGATCCCGGCGGTTCTCGCTTACAACGCTTTCGTTCGCCTCAATCGTCTTCTCGTCCAAAATCTTCGTCACGTTGCCGAGCAACTCACCGTTTATTTGTCGAACGATGCAAAATAGTTTCGAGCGCGAAGAGCTTCAGGCGCCGCTTTTTGAAATAAACATGACGCCTCTAGTTGACGTGATGCTTGTGCTTTTGGTGATTTTTTTAGTTACCGCGCCGATGCTGAATAGCGCGATCAAGCTTAATTTGCCGGCAGAAAGCGCGGCACAAATTACTGAAGAAAAAGCCGTAACAATCTCTGTAAGTTCTGACGGAAAATATTTTTTGAATGATGCAGAAATCTCTATTGGCGCACTTGAAGCTCAGTTAAAAATTTTGGGAAAAGAAGATCCAAAGCAACAAATTCACCTTCGCGCTGACGTAAATGTTAATTACGGAAAAGTTAGTCACCTGCTTGCAGGCTTACAGCGCGCTGGCTTGTCGAATATCGGCTTCATTACGGAGCCAAAATAATTTCTGAAAAAATTTTTTAAAAAGCTCCATCTTTATTTTGCTTTAGCGCTCTTTATTCCTTTGATTTTACAGGGTTTAACCGGCGCGACTTTAGTTTTTCAGCGCGAAATTTCCGACGCGATTTTGCGTAAAAATTATAATTTTGCTGAAGGAAAAAAGGCCGAAGAGAATTTAATAATTGAGGCGGGAAAAAAAATCACACCGCCAGAATTTATTTTTCAGTCGGTGAAAATTTCTGCCGCAGCAGCTGTGCGTTTCAGTAAAAATGGCGAGAAGAAAGAGTGGGTTGAAGTCTTGCTGGATCCGGTTTCGCTCGATGTTTTAGAGATCAGAAATCCCGACAAAAACTTTTTTAAAATCGTAAAAAATTTTCACGAGAGCCTTCTTCTTCCCAGAGAAGCCGGTAAAAATATCGTCGGAATTTTTGGCGCTGTAATGCTTTTCATGTGCGCAAGCGGGCTAATTATTTGGTGGCCAAAACAAAAATTTTCACGCCAAGCTTTTACTTTTAAACTCTCTGCAACGGGGAGGCAATTTCACCGCGGTTTGCACGGCGCAGCTGGTTTTTGGTTTTTGATCCCACTTACTCTGACAAGCGTTACCGGCATTTACTTAGTTTATTTTAAAGGGCCGAGCTCGAATAAAGTTTGGCACGCAATTCACGAAGGAAGTTGGGCTGGATTGTTTTCGCAAATTGAAGTTTTTCTTGTCGGATTTCTGCCGCTACTTTTTTCAATCACTGGAATTTGTTTGTGGTGGATCAAAAAAAGAAGTAGAAAAATTTCTGCGTAAATTTTCTTGGTTTCGACTCCGCTCAACCGGCGTAAATTCCGCTGGCCAAGCAGAGCGAATTTCGCCGATTGAGCGAAGTAAATTTCGCCGGTTGAGCGAAGTCGAAACCAAGAAATTCTGAGCAGTTTTTTCAACTTTTTCGCTAAAAATTTAAGCCCCCCTCAAACATCGACCCCACTGAGTGCGCGAGGGTTTTTCCAGAAGTTTAGCCTCGAGGCTAAACTTCAGTTTTTTTAGAGATTTTTCCAATGCGAATTTTAGTTGTCGAAGACGATCCAATGCTTGGCAAAGCAATCAAAAATGCTCTCGGAAATGAAATAATGTCGTTGATTTAATGGTCGACGCTGAGTCGGGTGCAGATGATTACCTTACAAAGCCATTTGATTTGTCAGAATTGCTCGCGCGGATTCGCTCACTTACGCGCAGAAGCAAGGGAATCGCAGAGCCGATTTTTAGTTACGACGACATTGAGCTTGATCCAGCAAAGCACCGGGTGAGTAAGGCTGGGCAGGTTGTTGATCTCTCGCCAAAAGAATTCGCGATTCTAAAAATGCTTTTGGAAAATATTGGAAAAGCAGTTTCCAAATCTCGTTTAGAAAATTTGCTTTACAGCTGGAACAGCGCGGTTGAGAGCAATAGGATCGAAGTTCACATTCACCATTTGCGCAAAAAAATTGGGCAAAGTTTTATTAAAAATATTCGCTCCGCTGCTCATTTTTTTATTCCGCTTTTTTTAACCCAGATCCGTCATTAGAATTGCGACAGTATCTCGCTAAGCCTTAATTCTATTAGTCTCGGGCGAGCGCCGCACCGGAAAGCGTAGCATGCATACGCTGACGGAGGGGAGCGGAGAGCGAGGCTAATAGAATTAAGGGTTAGTAGAGATAATGGCGTGATTCTAATGACGGATCTGGGTTTAATTATTTTTTCGACGGTGAAGAAGGAGCTTGAACCCTTGAAATTGCTAGCTTTGCGCATTGAAGAAATTTCCGGAACAACGCTGGGGCATTTTAAAAATCCACAGGCCCCAACTGAGTTACAGCCATTTTTAAAATCATTTAATTCGCTGCTCGCACGGCTTTCTGAATCAATGAATTCTGAACGAAGATTTGCTGATTACGCTGCGCACGAACTTAACACTCCGCTAGCCGCAATCAAGTTGCAGGCGCAGATTTTGGCGAGCGGCAAACATCCAGAAAAGCACGCAGAATATTTACAAGATTTGCTCGCCGGAATTGATCGTTCTGCGCATTTGGTTGAGCAATTGCTTCTTCTTTCTCGCCTGGAAGTTGACGACAAAAATTTTCCTAAAGAAAGATTTGATCTTGCCAAATTGGCTCTGGCATTGGTTTTGAGTAAGGATCGAAAAATCAAATTTCACTGCGCGAATAAAAATAACGAGATCAAGGCAAATAAATTTTACGTCGAAATTTTAATCAAAAATTTACTCGACAACGCAATTAAATACAGTTTTCCAAACACTGAAATTGCAGTCGAAATTTCTGAAAAAACTTTACTGATTAACAATGTTGGAAAGGAAATTTCTGCGACAGAAATCGCGAGAATATTTGACAATTTTTACCGCGCGAAAAATTCGCAAGATCAGAGTGGGTGCGGGCTTGGGCTTTCAATCGCGAAGAAAATAATCGCACTGCATTCGGGTGAAATTTTCTTTGAATCGAAGAGTGGGAAGAATGAGGTGAGGGTGGTTTTTGGGTGAGAATTCCTGGATTCCCGCCTGCGCGGGAGCGGCTAGTAGGGCTCCTACTTTCAGTGTCATCCCCGCGAAAGCGGGGATCCAGGAGATTGGTCACTTGCTCCGAGCGCGTTGTCCTGGATCCCCGCCTTCGCGGGGATGACGGTTGGAAAATCGGAAATTAATTTTCCAAACTTAATCAAACTTTAACCCAGATCCGTCATTAGAATTGCGCCATTATCTCTACTAACCCTTAATTCTATTTGGATCGTCAAATGACTCTTTCTACAACCAGAAAATAAACTCACAGAATTCAAGCCATTTAGGTTTTGGTTAAGCAACAAAAGGATGTAATGAAAATGGGTAAAACAATCACAACCTACCTTATCGAAGGCAGCTCAACAGGGCTAAAATCCACCTTCATTTCCAACAAAGTTTGCAACGCACTCTTCATTCCTCGTGCAAAACTCAACGAGGCAAAAAATCGCGAAGAGTTAAGTCGTCCATCGCTTTACCTGTTACTTGGCGAAGAAAACCAAGCCTATGTCGGAGAGATAGAAAACTTCATCGAACGAGTCAAAGACCACGACCAGAAAAAAGAGTTTTGGAACGAAGCAATAGCATTCAGCGCAAAAGACAATTACCTAACCAAGGCAGACGTCCAATACTTGGAATTCTTGGCGATCAACCAAATCAAAAAAGCTGATAGAATCAAACTCGAAGAAAACAAACAAAGCCCCAAAGCCCCGAACTTACAAGAGCACCAAAGAGATTCTGTTCATGAATTTTTTGAGGATGTGAAGCTGTTAAGTTCTTTTTTAGGCTACAAACTTTTTGAGGTGATTGAAGAAAAAACCAAACATCTTTTCTACTGCAAAAGCGGCAAAGGAACCGATGCCAAAGGCTTCTACGATGAAAATGGATTCACAGTTTTAGCTGGTTCAAAAGTTTGCAAAGAGACCACTAGTTCTTTTGTGGTTAAAGGGTCGGCTGCGATGAATCGGGATTTTTATTTTAAAGAATTCTGCAAGGAAAATGACGATTTATTTACCGCTGAAAAAAACATAACATTTAACAGTCCATCAACAGCATCAACTTTTTGTCTTGGCATGAGAAGCAATGGCTGGACGAGCTGGAAAGATAAAGATGGAAAAACTCTCGACGAAAAATTTAGGTAAATTTTTCTCGGTAGAATTTTTCTTCGCAGTTTTTTCGATCTTTGCAGTGGGTAGTTTAGAAACGGTTTTATCGGCAATTGCTGTCGACAAAATTGATCCAGAAAAACGTCACACTGATTTGAAAAAAGATTTGCGCGGAGTTGGTTTTGGCAACTTGATTTGCGGCATGGCTGGCGCTCTGCCAATGATTGCTGAAATCGTGCGCAGTACTGCGAATGTGAAATACGGCGCGAGCAACAAATGGTCGAATTTTTTTCACGGAGTTTGCTTGCTCGTAATGATTACAGTTTTCCGCGATTATTTAAAATTTGTTCCTACCTGCTTACTGGCTGGGATGCTTATTATTATTGGCTGGGGGATGATTAATTTATCGTTCTTCGCGAAAGTTTTTAAAAAAAATAAAGTGGATTTTGCCGTCATTATTTCGGTGATTTTCTTCGCGCTAAAAATCGATCTTCTCGCCGGAATTTTTTCGGGAATTGTCGTTCACTTCATTCTTCAAAAGATCTTTCCTAGCCACGCTAACTCCAATTGTTACCCCGTCGAATGACGGGCTCTGCGGCGCCACGAGTTCTGAGTTAAATTAAAATCAAGAATGCAACAAAATGGACCCCGTCATTCGACGGGGTGACAATTGGGGCTGGGTTAGATTGGTCACCCCGTTGAATGACGGGGTCTGCGGCGCCACGAGTTCTGAGTTAAATTAAAATCAAGAATGCAACAAAATGGACCCCGCCATTCGACGGGGTGACAATTGGGGCTGGGTTAGCGAGAGAGTTAAATCGATTTAAAAAATATGAAAAAATTATTACTCGGATTTTGCGCGCTGCTTTTTTTTGCTCAAAATTCTTTTGCCGCAGAAAATAATTTGCAGATGTTCAATAGCTTCTCAGACACCAGTGGGCGTGCGTTCGGCAATAAAACCGAAAAGCAGATTCTAAACAGCTTTGTCGAAAAACCGCTGTCGAACAAAATGTCGATTGGGGCAATTACTCAACTCAGCCGCGTTGATTCAAAAAGCGTAAATTACCGCGATGCTTACGCGATTAACTCGCTCGAATTTTTCAACCGTTACAAAATTTTTAGTCACGAGAAATTGGGCGTGACAATGCACAACGCCTTCAAACTTCCGGGTGTTTACAAAGAAAATAAATATCTCGGATTAATGCAGCAGCAGCCCGATTACGAATTGTGATTTTTGTTTGCTTACAACATGTCGGATCGCTTGGTGAATACGATTACGCGCAACGAAACTCCTTACTTTGGACGGGCTGAAATTGCTTACCGCAGAAGGTTTAGTAATCCGTTTGACGAAGCGAGATTCACCTTCTGGGGCGGGTTTAAAATCAATCAGGATTTCTCATTTTTATTTCAAGATAATATCACCTGGAACCTTGTGCGCGTAGCTGATGCAAGCAATAACAGCAACACAAATCTGGGCACATTTAATGCGACAAAAAATGCCAATAACATGGCCACGTTTTCTTTAATGTATTACCTCAACAAAGACACTGCGCTGCAATTTGGTTGCGTAAAAAGATTAAGTGGCAATGCGCCTTTTTACGACAGTCGCGGCATTTTGGTTGGGTTGTGGAATAGTTTCTGACAGTTAGATTTTGGCGCTAATTAAACCCAGATCCGTCATTAGAATCACGCCATTATCTCTACTAACCCTTAATTCTATTAGCCTCGTTCTCTGCTCCGCTCCGTCAGCGTATGCATGCTACGCTTTCCGGTGCGGTGCTCGTCCGAGACTAATAGAATTAAGGGTTAGCGAGATACTGTCGCAATTCCAATGACGGATCTGGGTTAAAGTCAAAAAGATGCAGAAAATTACCGAAATCCTAGCGCAAAAAATAAGCGAGAATCGTGAAAAAATTTCCGATTTTTTTGCGAGAAAATTTGCAGCTACTCCGCCACTTTTTTACAACTCGGTTGATCTGCGTCACAGTGGAGTGAAGATTGCGCCAGTAGACACCAATTGCTTTCCCGCTGGTTTTAACAACCTTTCCGAAGATTCAAAAACAGAAGCAAAAAAAATTGCTGACGAATTTTTGACGAAATATTTCCCCAGCAATTCCTCTGGAATAAAAAAGATTTTAATCGTTCCAGAAAGTCACACCCGTAATTTGCGCTATTGGCAAAATATTAAAAATTTGCAGGAAATTTTATTGGAAAAACGTGAGGTAAAAATTGGCACGCTGATCCCGGGAGTAACTGACGAGATTTCTTTCGAGCTAGAAAATGGTGGCGAAGTTACCGCTTATCCGGCGGAGAAAAATATCGGCGAAGTTGATTTGATTGTGCTTAATAATGATTTAACGAGCGGCGTTCCAGAAATTTTAGCAAAGGCTTCTGTGCCAATAATACCAGCGCTTGCGATGGGTTGGCATTCGCGCAGAAAATCAAATCACTTTACGATTTACAATCGGCTTGCTGAAGAATTGGCGGTAATTTTAAAGATTGATCCGTGGCTGATTTCTTCAATGCACCGCTCTTGTGACGGGGTGAATTTCAAAGAAAAAAAAGGGATTAAAGAATTAGCAAAATATGTCGACGAATTGATCGAAAATTTGCGCGCAAAATATGCGCAATACGGAATTGACGGCGAGCCTTACTGCTACATTAAAGCTGACAACGGAACCTACGGAATCGCGGTTTGGCCAGTTTTTTCTGGGCAGGAAGTTTTGGAAATAAACAAGAAAGAGCGCAATAAGATGAGCATGCTCAAAGGCTCGGTGCAAACGCAAAAAGTAATGATCCAAGAGGGCATTAAAACCAGCGACAAAATTGACGGCAAGATTGCCGAGCCAATGATTTACTTGATCGGCGGCGAAGTGGTTGGAAATCTTTTTCGTGTAAATGAAGTGCGTGACGAAAAAATTAGCCTAAATGCCGCTGGCGCTAATTTTTTTGATTTAAGAAATTTGCAAGAAAATCAACTCACGCTTGGTTTGGAAAAAAATAAAATTCCCGAAGTTTATTCGCTAATTGCAAGGCTTGCCGCCCTTGCTTCCTCAATCGAAAATTCACAATGAGTAAAAATTCTCGCCCATTAATTGGCATCGTACCCGACTACAAAGAAGGCTGTCCGAAAGGATATTCAACGGGGAATTATTACGCCTTACGCGCGAATTACGTCGAAATGATTAATCAAGCTGGGGGGGCGGCAATCCTACTTACTTACGATTACGATTTGATTGATTTTTATTTAGAAAATCTTGACGGATTGATGATTGTTGGCGGATATTTTGATATTCATCCTAAGCGCTACGGCGAAGAAGAAATTCACCCGACGGTAAAATTAAATGAAGTACGTGAAGCGTTTGAATTCGAAATTGGAGCTAGGGCCCTCAAGTCTGAATTGCCATTTTTTGGAATTTGTAATGGCATGCAACTCATTAACGTTTTGCACGGCGGAACCACGTTTCAACATCTGCTGGATGAGGAGAAATTTATTGATCACGAACAAAGTCACGCTGAAGGATTCAGTAATTACGGCGCAGCTTATCACGAAGTTGAAATCGTAAAAAATTCGCGACTTTTTGAAATTGTTGGTGAAGAAAAAGTTAAAACTAATTCTTCGCACCATCAGGCTGTCAAGAAAGTTGGAAAGGGGCTGGTGGCATCTGGATATGCTGCTGACGGGGTGATCGAAGCGATTGAAAAACCGCATCACCCATTTTGTCTTGGAGTGCAGTGGCATCCGGAATTTGATATTTCAAATTCGGATAAAAAAATCTTTGAGGCTTTTGTTGGGGCGGCTAAATCGAAAACAAATCGGTGACCAAAAGCAGCACGGAAACCAAATAAGAAATCAGCAGCAGAGAAATAAAGAAGGATACGAATTCAAGCCAGGCTAGAGAGATCGCCCCGCCAGAGAGTCGAATGGAGAGAACCATGAATCCGCTCAGAAAAAGAACTGCGGAATAGATGAAAGCAAAAAATCCTTCAGCAAAAAATCCGGCCAAAAAAAACAATCCGTAGAGGAAGATTATTGGGACCAAGAAGTTGATTAGGGCGGTGACGATTGGGTCGTTTTTCATCTATTTTTGCGCGTTTCTTTTCGGCGTAATTTGCGTTTTTTTGTTATTGTGAGCAAAGCGCGACAATCCCAGTAAGTTGAAAGACAGATTGCTGCGCTTCTCTCGCAATGAAGGGCATTAAGAATAGAGGGCGGAATAAAAAAATGGGCGCAATAAAAAACCCCGCCACCCTTGCGGATGACGGGGTTTAAAGAGGTCTTAAGCTCGATTAAGAGTTAAGATCAACTTGGTAAGAAATAGCACAGTTTTTAGTAGTTTGAGCTGTGTTGTAGGTAGTGAGGGCGGTACTAACGCCGCATGTAGTAGCAGAAGTAGTAGCGTTATAAGCGACGCCAGGGTTAATACCTTGAACTCTGCCGGCGTTATATTTTCCATCGTCAACTTTAGTGTCGATAGAAAGGGCATCAGCTGGAGTGATCGCTCCGGCTATTGTCGTGTTTCCATTTACGTAAGAAGTGATGGCGGCGGTAGGGGCCGTTACTGCACCAGCAAGAATTACGACATTTTGACCATTTTGGTTAGTTCCAGCGACAGCACCATTCAAACCGTAATCAAATAACCAGCCAGAAGATTTAATTTTTGATTGGGGATTGGTAAGGCCATAAGTTGCGTTAAGCGCAACTGACCACGTAAAAACAGTGTTAGAAAAAAAGTTTGATGGATTCGAAATTGTATTTGTATCAACAATTCCTGCATTTCTCAATTGCGTCCAAGCAACGTTATCTTCGTATGCACAACCACCTGCGTTAGCGGTAGTAGCGTAGCATAGAGTAGTTGCTGAAGCAGTTCCAGATGGGTTAGCAGCAACGGTGAAAGCCTCAATACGTGAGTTACCATTACCAGCAGCGCCAGTAGTAGAGCCAATCACAGTGGTGTAATCGCCAGGGAATGAATTAAATTGATTGTAAAAAGCATTAACAGCTGTTGACCATCCTCTTGCCTCAGAGATTGCTGCGCGCAATTCAGAGCTCTTAATCAAACTTGCGCCACCAGTTACGCCGGCAATCAACAAGCCGATAATTATCAAAACGATTGATAATTCAATCAGTGAAAATGCTGATTTTTTTGAAGAAAAAGTTTTTTTCATATTTTGGAACAAAGTTTGTTTTAAAAGGAGGGTCGAGGTATTAGTTAAGTGAAGATCCTGCACTTCAGGTGCCGGGTAAGTAGATGCGTCTTTTTGAGGTGTCAAATAATTTTTATAAAAAAATTCAGTGTAATTTTTTATTTAAAAAAACTGATTCAATTTTAGACAAAATCAATATCTAAAATTTCGTAATTAATCACGCCGCCAGGAGTTGTTACTTCAACTTCGTCGTTAATTTTTTTTCCGATTAAAGCTCTGGCGACGGGCGATCCACTTGAGATCAGGCCATTATCAATATTTGCTTCAAATTCGCTGACGATTTTGTAGGAGATTTTTTTACCACTATCCAAATCTTCTAATTTTACCGTTGCGCCAAACAGAATTTTATCGCTCACAATTTTTTCGATATAAACAATTTCTACGCGTGAAAATTTTTCTTCGAGATCAGCAAGTTGTGCTTCGATAAAACCTTGGCGATCTTTTGCAGTGTGGTATTCTGCATTCTCTTTCAAGTCACCAAGCTCGCGTGCGGCAGCGATTTGTTTGATAATATTGGGCCTCTCGACATTTTTTAAATTATCGATTTCTGCTTTTAATTTTTTGTAACCAGGTTCGGTGATTTGAAATTTTTCCATCTGATTTAATATTTGTAGTTCTCGGTCTTGTAAGGTCCTTCGGCAGAAACGTTGATGTAGTCTGCTTGTTTTTTATTTAGCTTAGTGAGCTTAGCGCCAAGTTTATCTAGGTGTAAGCGCGCAACTTTTTCATCAAGCTCTTTTGGTAAGATGTAAACTTTATTCTCATATTTTTTGTGATGATTCCACAATTCAATCTGCGCCATAACTTGATTTGTGAAGCTCGCTGACATTACGAAGGCGCTGTGTCCTGTTGCGCAACCCAAATTCAGCAATCTTCCTTCGGCGAGCAAAATCATTCTTTTGCCATCGGGGAAAGTGATCTGATCAACTTGCGGCTTGATGTTGGTCCATTTTAAATTTTTCAATGCTTCGACCTGGATCTCATTGTCGAAGTGACCAATATTGCCAACGATTGCGCAATCTTTCATCGCGCGCATGTGCTCGATGGTGATGATGTCGACGTTGCCCGTAGTGGTGATGAAAATATCAGCTTTGGACACTACATCTTCGATTGGTAAAATTGAAAATCCGGCCATTGCAGCTTGCAATGCGCAAATAGGATCGATCTCAGTTACAACAACGCGCGCACCCTGAGATTTGAAGGCTTCGGCGCATCCTTTGCCGACATTTCCGTAGCCACAAATTACCACCATTTTTCCGGCGATCATGACATCGGTTGCGCGTTTTACGCCGTCGATTACGCTTTCTTTGCAGCCGTAAAGATTATCGAATTTTGACTTAGTTACCGCGTCATTAACATTGATTGCTGGAATTTTCAGCTGACCCTCTCTTTCCATTTGGTAAAGTCGCGCCACGCCAGTTGTGGTTTCTTCAGAGACGCCTTTGATTTCTTTTAAAATTTCTGGATATTCTGCGTGAACCATTCTGGTTAAATCGCCGCCGTCATCCAAAATCATATTTGGTTTCCAGCTCGGATTTCCGTCGATTGTTTGACGAATACACCAGTCATATTCTTCTTCAGTTTCACCCTTCCAGGCAAAGACCGGAATACCAGCTTCAGCGATTGCGGCAGCAGCGTGATCAGATGTTGAGAAGATATTGCATGAAGACCAGCGAACCTCTGCGCCCAGGTGGACTAAGGTTTCGATCAATACTGCGGTTTCAATTGTCATGTGGAGGCAGCCTAGAACTCTAGCGCCCTTAAGTGGCTGTGAAGATTTAAATTCGCGACGCAAAGACATCAATCCCGGCATTTCATTTTCAGCAAGAGTGATTTCTTTTCTGCCCCAGGCAGCCAATGAAATATCTTTTACTTTATAGTCAGAGAAATTCGTCATGTTTTAAGAGATTAGTTAAATAAAGGGTAGAAGAGCGTCATCCACAAAAATGGCACGAGTAGTGAATAGCCAAAATTGTCACGATTTTTTTTGTTTGGAATTTTAAGAACGAGAAGGGTGGTAAAAATCAACATCACTGCAAAAAAATAAAAGAAAAATGACTGCAGGCCGAATTGAACGGAGCTGATCAAAATGAATTTTGTGTAGTCGAGAGATTGTGACTGAGTAGCAAAAATCCCGGAAGTTTTTTTGTAGAAAATTTGGTAAAAAAGTGCCGAAAAAATTACACCAATTGCTGCAGAAAAAATTACGTCAATCACATTTCCATCATGTAAGACGCGGCCCGCCAAGCTGATCATTAAAATAAAAATTAGAATTGGCTGCGGGAAATGTTTGTGAGTAAAATCGCAAACTAAAAGAATCACTACGCCAACTGAGATCAGTGCGTAAAGCATGAATTCTTGCGAGAAAGAAAATTTTAGGTAGAATAAAACAAAGAGTAAGGTGGTTGCGAATTCAATGAAGAGGTGAGTGAGTGGAATTTTTGTTCTGCACTTGCTGCATTTGCCAAGAGTGAAGAGCCAGTTAAGAAGAGGAACGAGGTCGCGAGTGCGAATGATTGTGTTGCATTGTGGGCAGCGAGATTTTTGTCCGAAGTAGCGCCCAAAGCATGATTCGCCGCGAGGCAGGCGGTAAGCAAATAAAGTTGCGTAAGAGCCGAATATCGCACCAAAAGCGCCGGCGAGTAAAGCGCCAAGAATTTGTTCCATAAATTATTTATCGAATAAAGGGGCCACTTCGCCAACTTTATCAGTCAGGCGAATTGGATATTGGTCAGTGAAGCAAGCGTCGCAATATTGCGGATTTTCGTTGTTACGCTTGCTCTCGGTAATCGCGCGGTAAAGGCCGTCAATTGAGATGTAGGCCAGAGTATCGGCGCCGATCATTTTTCTGATTTCTTCGATCGAAAGATGCGAAGCAACAAGATCTTTTTTATCCGGAGTGTCCACGCCGTAAAAGCATGGCGAGATTGTCGGCGGGCAGGCGATGAGCATGTGAACTTCTTTCGCGCCAGCGTCGCGAATTAGTTGAACAATTTTTTTCGAAGTCGTGCCGCGCACTAAGCTGTCATCAATAAGAACAACTCTTTTGCCTTTAACCACGGCGAGATTGGCGTTATGTTTTAGCTTCACGCCGAAGTGACGAATTTTGTCAGTTGGTTCAATAAAAGTGCGACCAACGTAGTGATTTCGGATAATGCCAAGCTCGAAAGGAATTTTTGATTCGAGTGCGTAACCAATCGCCGCAGGCACCCCAGAATCAGGCACTGGAACAATTACGTCAGCATCAATTTTAATTTCGCGCGCGAGTTCAATGCCGATATTTTTGCGCATTTCATAAACTGCCTTGCCTTCAATAATGCTGTCGGGGCGAGCGAAATAAACATATTCGAAGATGCAGAATTTTGGCGAATGTTTTGCAAAGGGCGACACAGATTTTACGCCGGTTTTATCGATTGAAATCATCTCGCCATGGCTGATGTCGCGCTCGAATTTCGCGCCAATAATATCAAGAGCGCAAGTCTCGGAAGCGACAACCCAAGCATCGCCAAGCTTACCAAGTGAAAGCGGCCTCACGCCGTGAGGATCGCGGAGAGCGATGATTCCGTCCTTGTGAATAATCACGAGAGAAAATGCTCCTTCAATTTGCGAAACAGCGTCGATTATTTTTTCGTTAAGTGTGGCTTTGTGACTGAGGGCGATGAGATGAATGATGACCTCAGTATCCATCGTCGATTGAAAAATCGCGCCCTTGCTAATCAGGCGACGACGCAATGTTTGAGCGTTAGTGAGATTGCCATTGTGAGCGAGCGCTAAAAATCCCAAACTAAGTTCGGCATAAATCGGCTGAAAATTACGCGCGGTTTTTTTGCCGGCGGTGGAGTAGCGAACGTGGCCAATCGCCGAATTGCCCTCAAGTTTTTTAACGACGCGCTGTGAAGTAAAATTATCCGCAACCAAACCGTCGGCAAAATGTGAGACATAATTTTCTCCTTCCATCACCACGATTCCAGCCGCTTCTTGTCCACGATGTTGTAAGGCGTGAAGACCAAGTGCGGTATTTATTGCGGCATCAGAGCTTCCGAAAATTCCGAAAATTCCACATTCGTCTTTGAAGTGATCGTAAGTCATTTATTGCACTGAATCATAGTTGGCTCGCGACATCAGGTATTTGTAAACGATTAAATTTTCCATGATGCGTTGTACGTAATTTCTAGTTTCTGAATAAGTAATGAGCTCAATCCAATCAACCACTTTGTCGATATCCTTCTCTTTGCGCGGATCATAAAATTCGTTAATCCAACGCTGCACCGCATTTGGCCCGGCATTGTAAGAGGCGATTGCCAACATTTCCGAACCATCGAAGCGAGTGATTAATTTTTTGATGTAGAAAGAGCCAAGACGAACATTGTAATGAATGTCGGTCGCGAGCTTTTGTTTGTCGTAGTTAACACCAAGTTCTTTTGCGACTAATTTTGCAGTTCCCGGCATTAATTGCATGAAGCCAATTGCGCCTACTTGACTTACTGCCGTCGGAGCAAAACCACTTTCTTGCTTAACGATTGCATGCACTAAAGGAGCATATTCATCGTCAGCAATTTCTTTTACGATTTGGAATTTATCCTTGATGAAAAAGACATTTCGTTTGGCGGCAATGCGCGAAATTCTTGCGTCGATTTGACGGTCACCAATTTCATTTGAGATCTTCATAATCACACCGATTTGCCCATCGGTTTTGGCGTTATTTACGATCCATTCAAAAATCTTTGCGGCATTGGTTTTATCGCCAGTGACCGCAAGCAAGAAAGCAACTTGCGCAGCGCGCGCTTGCGAAATTCTGACCATGTCACTGTCGGTAATTTCTGGGTCTTTCGGCAAAATAATATCGTTTTGTGCGTTCAGTGGGTCGATTATGCGATGCTTGTGAATCGCCAATTGGCCGTAGAAAAAAATCGGATATTTAGTGCCGGCCTTGTACCACTCAGTTGCCTGCTGTTTATCGCCCGCAGCTTCTGCAGCCATGCCAAGCCAATAAGTCGCACGCGACAAAGTTACTGGTTGGTTGACGTTGCGATAAAGATTGGCGAAGTGAGCGTAGCCATCTTTTGGTTTGTCGAGAAAGCGCAGCGCTATCCAGCCGGAAGTCCATTCCGCTTCCCAAAAATCTGCAGAAGTTTTTGGTAAATTATGCTCAGAAAATAATTTATAGGCGTGCTTGTACTTCTTTTGTTTGATCATCTCGCGACCGTAGAGGCGACGAAGATTCCACCATTTTTCAGGGAATTTAGAATCGCTGGGTAAGTTAAGCAGAAGATCAATCGCGTCATCAGCTTTGTCTTTGCTGCGATACCAAGTGATGCGGCGAAAAGTTAAGAGTTCATCTGAACGTAACGACCAAGGCACAGAATGAAAAATTTTATCGAGGTATTTTGGCGGATTTTTTTCTAACTCAGTTATGACTGCAAAGAGGGTCTGATAATCCTTGTTAACAAACTTATTGATGCGCTCGGCATCTTCTATTTTACCGTCCCACAGTAATCTCTTGCTGCGATCAACGTGATTTAATTCGCTCAACTGATTTTTATATTTTTCCAGAAATTCTTTTTCTTCCGCTGTGGAAAAATTTTCTTTTACCCAAATATTTACGAGTAATTTCTGAATAATTTTGCGCTCTTTTTCTTTTTCTTCTTCAGAGGATTTGCTGCGAGCAAGAGCGTTAATTTTTGAAGTAAGAAGATAAATTTTTGACTCACGATTTTCTGCAGGATTGCTGCTGAAATATTGTGCGGAGGTTTGGTAGGGGATGTCATTAGCAATCGCGACGCGCTCAACATTGCGACGAATATTATCAAGATTTGGATAAAAAGGATTGTCGAGAGCGAAGCGCGAAATATCGCTGAAAGAAACTTTTTTTGGATCAATTTTGTCGCTAAATTTATTCCATAAAATCACATCCGTTAGAGCGTCAGCCAGGGATATTTTTTTATCCCCCGTCTTTTGCGATTTCATTTCTTGGGCGAGGCGCAGAGCTTCGTCGTAATGTTTATTTTCGATTGCAACTGTGGCTTTTTTTAGAATTTCAAGATCAGCCGCAGTGATTCCGCGCCAAAGTTTTTGTGAAATTAAAAATCTGGGTTCTCTCGGAGTTTCTTTGGGGGTCTCTGCCTTAGTTGCTTCAGCGGATTTTTTTGTTTGGATAGCTTCTGTCTTAATTGTTTTTGCGGGCTTTTTTTCTTGAGATTTTTTCGTCGTTTTTTTTACCGCCTTTTGTTTCGACGAAGTTTTCGTCGCGGTTTTTTTAGGAGTCTTGTTGTCAATTTTTGCGCAATGCGAATTCAGGCAGGCCTTCACCTCTTTTGCCTGAGCGGAAGTTGCCAAACACAAACACAGCAATAAGCAATTTAAGTTAAATTTCATAGGTCTTGTGCGATCTCAAACTGCTTAAGATACAGATTTGCGTAGGCACCGTTGCGCTCTAGCAATTCTGTGTGCGTGCCTTCCTCGACAACTTTTCCGTGCGAAATAACGACGATTTTATGCGCATGCATCACGGTGGTAAGGCGGTGTGCGATCACGACACAAGTGCGTCCTTTCATCAATTTCGCCAAAGCATCTTTGATTAATTTTTCTGAAATCGGATCAAGCGCGGAAGTCGCCTCGTCCAAAAGTAAAATAGGAGCATTGTAAAGAATGGCGCGAGCAATGGCAATGCGTTGACGCTGACCACCAGAAAGACGAATGCCATTTTGACCAACGTGAGCGTGATATTTTTCCGGAAGTTCTTGGATGAATTCATCGGCCTCGGCCATTTTTGCAGCGCGAATAATTTCTTCTTCGGTCGCATCTTCTTTGCCGTAACGAATATTTTCTAGGATGCTGTCGTCGAAGAGCATTACTTCTTGATTCACCACCGACATTGAGCGGCGCAATGATTTTAAAGTGAGGTCGCGAATGTCGTGCCCGTCTAGCTTAACCGCGCCAGAATTCGGATCGTAGAAGCGCAGAATCATGCTCATGATTGTCGATTTTCCACCGCCAGAATGACCAACAAGTGCAACAGTTTTTCCGGCAGGAATTTTGAGATTAACCTCATTGAGCGCGAGCTTATTATCGACGTAGCCGAACTTCACATTTTCGAATTCGATATCGCCTTTTGCGTTCGTAATCACGACAGAATTTTCGCGATCTGCGATTGTAGGTTTTTCATCAAGAAGCGTGTAAAGACGAGTCGCCGCAGCAAGCCCTATCTGCACTCCAGAATTCATGTTCGACAAGGATTTTAGTGGCCGATAAGCCATCATCATTGCACCAAAAAACGAAAAGAAGGCGCCGGGCGTGGTTTGGCCGGTAATCACTTGATGGCCGCCATACCAAATTACCGCGGCAATTCCGACACCGGCAAGACTTTCAACGAAAGGCGAAGCGATCAGCGAAATGCGCGAAATTTTTTTGCCCATTTTGAAAATAGACTCAGTGATCATCGACATTCTTCTTACTTCGAAATCCTCGCAGGCGTAGGCTTTAACCAGTTTTGAATATTGCAGAGTGTCACTCATTTGGGTATTAAATTTCCCCGCCATTTCCTGATTTTTGTAGGAGAGGCTACGCAATTTGCGCCCGAGTTTGTAGATTGGATAGGCGGCGAGTGGAAAGCCGATAAAGGCAACAAGAGAAAGCTCTACGCTCTGCATAAACATCACCACGATTAGAGCGCCTAGGGTAAAAAACTGTTTTACGAAACCATTAATCGCAGTATTAACCACGCCAACAACCGCGCCGATTTCACCAATTATCGACGCAATCATGTCGCCAGAAGATTTGCTGTGGAGCTTGATGATGTCTGATTTGATGTAATGTTCGTAAAGTTTAATCCGCATGTCGGAAGTGATCCGCAGCGATAAAATATTCATCGTCAGAAGTTGAAAATAAGTGGCGAAGCCTTTCACCACCGTCACCAGCAAAACCACCAAAGGAATTATCCACAAAGCTGAGGTATTTTTATCGACAAAAACCGAATCGAGTGCGGGCTTAATCAGCCAAGCGTTAAGTGCGGTCGTGCCAGCAATCACTAACATCAAAGACACCGAGATCAAAAATGTTCTCCAGTGCGGAAATACATTTTCGCGAGTGATGCGCTTAATGAGGTAGGGAGTGCTGTTGTAATCCTGCATTTTAGATTTTTTACTTTAGATTTTGGGAATAGCTCACATTGCCAAATCAAAAATCAAAAATCAAAATTCAAAATTTCTGTGCTTAATATTTACTCTTCCTTCAAAGAAATTTTTTCTGCCGCCCTTACGCAAATCGCTGCCGAGCGTGCAATTTCAGTCACTGAAAAAGATTACGAAAATTTTACCGTTGAGCCAGCAAAAGAAAAATCGCACGGCGATCTAGCTTGTAACGCGGCAATGGTTTTGAGCAAAAAATTTGCAATGAATCCGCGTGAATTAGCGCAAGAAATAATCAAAAAAATTTCTAGTGAAGATGTCGAGAGGCTTGAAATCGCTGGCCCGGGCTTCATTAATATTTCTTTAAAGCCGCAAATTTTTTACCGACTAGTTGAGCAACTTCTCACCGAAGAAAATTTTGAATTTCCGAATCTAGGCCGAGACAAAAATGGCGTGAGTGAAAAAATAAATTTAGAATATGCCTCGCCAAATCCGACTGGCCCAATTCACGTTGGTCACACCCGCGGTGCGATTTACGGCGACGTGCTCGCGACTCTTTTGCAAAAAACCGGCTACGATGTTTTGAAGGAATATTACATTAATGACGCCGGCGCGCAGATTAATAATTTAATCAAGTCAGCTCACGTGCGTTACCGCCAAGCTCTTGGCGAAAAAGTTGAAATTAGCGAAGGTCTTTATCCGGGCGAATATTTGATTCCGATTGGCGTTTTACTCAAAGAAAAATTCGGTGAAAATTTGGCCGAAAACTCTCCGGAAGCTCGTGAATTTGTTGTTGATTCAATGATCGATCTAATCAAGCGCGACTTACTCGCTCTTGGCATCAAACATGATAGCTATTTCTCCGAAAAAAAAGAACTGCACGACAAAAATAAAATCGAATCAGCGATTCAAATTCTTCGCGACAAGGGTTTAATTTTTCAAGGAAAGCTCGAGGCGCCAAAAACTGAAAAGGGCGTGGGAGCTTTGCCCGAGGGCTACGAAGATAATGAACAAACTCTTTTTCGTTCGACAGATTTCGGTGACGATCAAGATCGCGTCGTCAAAAAATCCGACGGAACCCCAACTTATTTAGCCGGAGATATTGCCTATTCTTTGAGTAAATTTGAGCGTGGTGCAAAAAAATTTATTATGCCGCTAGGCTGCGACCACGCTGGTTATGTCAAGCGTTTGAGTGCGGTGGTTAGTGCGATTTCAAATGGCCAGGCGCAAGTGAAAGTGATTCTGTGTCAAATGGTGAAATTTATCAAAAATGGTGAGCCGCTAAAAATGTCAAAACGCGCCGGAAATTTTATTACTGCGCGCGAAGTGATTGACGAAGTTGGTGCCGATGTTTTGCGCTTCATTATGCTCACCCGTAAAAATGACGCGCCGCTCGATTTTGATTTGGCGAAGGTGATTGAGCAGTCGAAAGACAATCCTATTTTTTACGTACAATATGCGCATGCGCGCTGTTGCTCCGTGCTTCGCCAAGGTCCAGCCGTAGAGGGTAAATGGTCAGTATTAAGTGAGTTGAAAGACGAATCCGAAATTGAGCTCATTAAAAAAATCGCCAATTTTTCGCGCGTGATTGAAATGGCGGTAACTCATTTCGAGCCGCACCGTATTGCATTTTACCTGCAAGAATTGGTGGCAGAACTTCACTCTTTGTGGAATAAGGGAATGGAAAATCCTGGTCTAAAATTCATTATTCAAGACAAGCCCGAACTAACTCAGGCAAGGCTTGGATTAGTTTTGGCGACAAGAAAAATAATCGCCGAAGGTTTAAAAATTTTTAACATCAAAGCGCTGGAGGAGATGTAAATAGTGGAAGATTTCGGCTACCAAAAAACTTCAGATAAACAGGCGCTTCCAGGCGGAGCAAAGCGCGTGCTGCTTGCTTTCGCTGCTTTATTTTCCTTGGCGATTTTCATCTACATTGCGGTCAGCGCTTATTATTTTGTGCATCAGGATAAGGATTCAGATATTGAAACAATCATCTCGCCAGAAGGGCCAATCAAGGTTGTGGAAGAAGAAGTGAGCAGCGGAATTCAAGTCGATCACGCCATTTACGAAGATATTTTTGGTAACAAACAAGCGGCGGCAAAACGTAAAGACGTGAAGATTCGTGCTCATCCTGAGCCCGCTTTGCCACCGGTGAGAGAGGCTGCTCCAAAAATAAAAGAGGCACAAAAAATCGTTGTTTATTCAGCGGAAAAAAAAGAAGCGGCGAAAGATTTATTGGTTAAAGAAGTCGTCAAGGAGGCTGAGAAGCGCGACAACACTGCGCCGGCGCCGAAGGTGAAATCTGGTGGTAAAAAAATAGTGAGAGTGCAAATCGCCGCAATGTCTTCGCGCGACGCGGCGAGGGAGCATTGGCAAAAACTTAGTGGACATTATTCGTCAATTTTTTCTGACCTAAAGCCATTTATTGAGAAAGTTGATTTGGGAAAAAGAGGAATTTTTTTCCGCTTACAAGTCGGTAATTTTCCGAATCAAATCGAGGCAGAAAAATTTTGTGGCCAATATGTTGCACAGACCAGAAAAAATAGTGCAGACTGCATCGTTGTTGAGTAAAACCCAATTTTGAGCACCGTGCTCAAAATTCAAATTTAACCCAGATCCGTCATTAGAATTGCGCCATTATCTCTACTAACCCTTGATTCTATTGGCCTCGTTCTCCACTCCCCGGTGCGGTGCTCGTCCGAGACTAATAGAATCAAGGCTTAGCGAGATACTGTCACAATTCTAATGACGGATCTGGGTTTGAGACTGAGCAAAGCCCGACGGTCTCGACAGCGCAGCCTAGATTTTGTGAAATTCTCTGATTTGTTGGACTAGCCCTTCGTATTGTTCGGGCGTGTTTTCTTTCGCCAAAATCCAGTCGTAAATTTTTAAATCATCCTCTTCCAAGAATTTTCCGAAGAGCTCGAGATCTTCGATTTTAGCGAGCTCGGACTCAGCAAAATCTCCGATTAAAAAATCAGTTTCTTTACAGCCGCGGTGGATTGATCGGTAGAGTAATTGTTTGCTTAGGTTCTCGGTACTCATTTGGTAAAAAATTAAAATTGACCCCGCAACAAGTGCGGGGTGACAAGTTGGGAGTGCGGGGTGATAAGTTGGGAGTTTGGTGTAACAGACTGCAAGCCTGACGTGACAGAATGTGAGTGCGGCATGACAAACTGAGAGTTCGGGGCGACAGGCTGTGAGTGCGGCTGTTAAAAAAATCTTGTGTCCCCCTCCAAAAAATCAATTCACTGGTGATCGGACGGATCTCTAAAAAC
>CAMBXE010000017.1 GCA_945871805.1 Rhizobium sp. Q54
AGGCGAGGCGATCCGCGATCGCTCCGATTTGTTTTAAGAATTACTAAGTCCCTATCAACTATTGTAGCTCAAGGGTCATGGCGAGATAAAAAGTTTTTTCAATCTAGAAAATCATATTTCAGCATGATTAGAATTTTTTCTTAAGGCAGCCTCTAAAAATCCAAACTTAATTAACTAAACTCGATTCCAGAAATTTTTTGATTCCGAATTTAGCAATAATTTCGAGGTTTTCTGCGGGTTTTTGGTGACGATTTCTGGGTTTAATCTGAGCGTTGGCTTTTGCACCAGCTGAGCTTTTGCGATCTTTCTAACGGAGGATGTTTAGGTCTAAGCGGAAGGCTTCCCAATTGATGTTGTGGTTGAGAGAAACTAATGGATCACCGAGTTTTGTGAGTTTGTTGGCTCTATCCATTAAATCGAAGAATCCGAGCTGGTTTAGCATTGGTTTTGGCTTTGGTTTTGGCTTTGGCTTTGGCTTTGGCTTTGCGTAAGTTTTGTTGTTGTTTTGCCATTGTTTTTGTGAGTCAGAAAGCAGACTTAAAGCTGCTTCGCTCTAGGGCTTGCGACGGAAACAAATTAACAAATAAACCAATAAAATACAACGACTAATTTCTTGCGAACCAAGGTAAATCAAGGGTTTGGAGGGTGGAGAGTTTTGGATTTAGAGTGGAGTTGGGATTGGCGAATGTCGCTATGAATTTTTTAGTAGGGATCTTGGGTTGAAGTGGGTAGAAAAACTTCTGAAGCCCTCGACGCTTGCGCGTCAAGGATAGTGAAAAACTAAGACTCGAGAGATTCCAGAGCTTGAGCGATGTAACCGAAACGGTGGTAGTTGTTGCTTACGGATTGCTCTTGAAGGTAGTTCAATAATTCTATGCGACCTTGATAAATTACGTTTTCGCTAATCATCGCCATTCCGCTTTTTGCGGCTTGGTTTTTGATGGAATCGGATTCATTACCGCCAACTAGTCGGACACGCTTGAATTTTTCCATGCGCTGTAGGAAATCTTCGTTTTTTTCAGTTACAACGTTTGTGTGCCACAAAATTGCTGGGGAAATTTTTTCGATTTCGATGAGAAGATTTTCATTTTCGAGGCTGACTCCAACTTCACTAACACAGAGTTTTGCCGCAAGAATCGCCAGAATTAGATCTTTTACCGAGGCGGAAGAATCGGCCCTAATCGCAAAATTAGGCAGTTGTAAAAAGCGCGTAATGTTTGATTGGCCAGGGATTTTTTGGTAATCGATCTCTTTTACAAAGAAGCCGTTGTAAGAGGCGATGTAATTCTTGAGCGCTGGCAAAATGTTGAGTTTATCTTCTTTTGCCAAGTCTTGGAGGACGTTTTTTAAATTGTATCCATCGGCATTAATGTCCAAAGAAGCGCTGCAAACAGGGGCTTTGGATCCATTTTCAAAATTAAAGAATTGATAAATGTAATTTAATCCTCCGGCTTTAATCCCGATGCCGAAGGCAGATTTATTCATTCCACCGAAGGGTTGACGTTCAACAACCGCGCCAGTTGAAGAGCGATTGATGTAGAGATTTCCGGCTTGAATTGAGTCTTTCCACAAAAGCTGCTCATCATCATTCAAGCTTTCCAAGGCAGAGGTTAAGCCGTAGCCGGTGCTATTTACTAAGTCGATGCCATGTTCCAAGCTATCAATTTTCATGATTGTTAAAACCGGGCCAAAGAACTCAGTCATGTGGCTCTTGTCGCCAATTTTAGTGCCGATTTTCAAGCCAGGAGTCCAAAGAGTTTGAGCTTTATTCAGGCATTGAGGTCGAAGAAGCCAGCGTTCGTGTGGCTCGGTTTGAGTGAGAGCATATTCCAAATCTGCCAAAGGCTTTCTGATCAAAGGATTGACTTTGGTTTTGAAATTCCAAGCCCCGTCAGAAGTTAGGCTTTTTGCCGCATCAACAAGTGTATGTAGGAATTTTTCGTCTTCGTAGATTTCTTTTTCCAAAGCTAAAAGCGAAGTGGCAGAACATTTTTGTCCAGAGTTTGAAAAGGCAGAATGCAGAACGTTTTTGATTGCCTGATCTTTGTCGGCAAATTTCGTAACAATCGTGACGTTTTTACCGCCCGTTTCTGCGATCATTTTAACCGTCGGATTGCTCTTAATAATCGAAAGCGCGGTATTCGTGCCGCCAGTGAAGACAATCATTTCAAGCAATTTGCTCTTAGTCATTTCCATCGCTACTTCCGAGTTAAAGCTCGGGATGAATTGCAACACGTCCTTTGGAACGCCCGCATCCCAGAAACATTTTGCTAATTCATAGCCGGTAAAAGTGGCGAAATTTGACGGTTTGAAAATGACATTACTTCCCGCAATCAAGCCTGCGAAGATCCCGCCAGCTGGAATCGCGAGAGGAAAATTCCAAGGACTAAGAACTAAGACAGTTTTTTTCGCCGTGTAATTTACGTCAGGATTTTCGCTTATCATTTTTAGCAAGCTGTAGCTGTAGAAATTGCCAAAGTCGATTGCCTCAGTGATCTCAGGATCGCTTTCAACGAAAGGCTTGCCCGTTTCTAGAGCAAGCGCCCCCATTAAATCGCCGCGTCTATTTTTGAAATTATCCACAACTTTGGTGATGATTTCTAAGCGATTTTCTACGGAAAGATTTCTCCAAAAGGTATTTTCTGACGCGCAAGTAAGGGCCTCTCTGGCCTCTTCAACCGTGGCTCCGTGATAAAACCCAACAACTTTTCCTTCGGCATTGTGGTCTTTAATTTCGTGAGCTTCGTCAGCTGGCACGATTTCTTTACCATTGATTACTGCATTCACAGTTAACCCGGAAATATTCTGCCATTTTTCTGCAATTTTTTTAGCAAATTCGTAGTTAGCCGTGATTGAAAAATCGGTGTCCGCCTCTGACTTGTAAGAATGACCAAAAGTTTTTGGATCGGTTGAAAAATTTTCTGTGAGACGATTTTGCGTGCGATTTACCGGGAATTCATTTTTCTTTTTGAGGTAGAGCGACTCTTCAAATTTATCTTCGAGCATCTTCAAATTTTCCTGATTCAAGCCGTTAACGTAGCGAAGGTAATTGTCGCGCGAAGTATTTTCGTCAAGGCGGCGCACCAAGTATCCAATGGCGCTGATAAAATCTTCTTTGCTGCCAAATGGTAAATAGAGCAACACGTTCATGCCGAATTCTTGTGCGAACATTCTTGAAACATGCTCAGACATTCCGCTCAGCATTTCAAAAGTTACGAGATTGAGCGTGCCGTTTTCTTTCGCAGTTAAGTAGATGTGGGCGATGTCGAAAAGATTGTGCGAGGCCACGCCAATTCTAACTGCGTTGATATTTTCTTTTTCGAGCGCGAATTCAAGCATGCGCTTGTAGTTGGCATCGGTCATCGCCTTGATTGAAAATGGTGCAAGCGGCCAATTTCTTTCGTGGGTTTCAAATAATTCCATGTCCATGTTGGCACCTTTTACGACCCTTACACGCGCAGGAGCTCCGCCATTTTTAACTTTTTCTTTGGCCCAGGTGGTGATTTTTTGCAGGTAGATGAATGAGTCAGGAAGATAGGCCTGAAGAGCGATTCCGGCAGTTAGATTTTTGAATTCAGGCTTGCTCAAAGCGCGAATGAAAGTCTCAACCGTGATCGACAAATCGCGATATTCTTCCATGTCGAAATTGACCATTTTATTCGATTTTTTGCCGGTTTTCGGACAGGTATATTGGTTCTCTTGAGCGGCTCTGTAGATGATGCTGATTTTTTCGACCAAGGCTTCGATGGTTTGTTCGAACCCAACTGAACTGATTTGCGAGTAGATCGTAGAAATTTTAATCGAGATGCAATTGATCGCAGGATTTTGTAAATCTTCGATATATTGATTGGTTCTTTTTTCTGCATCTTCTTCGCCAAGAAGAAGCTCGCCAACTCGGTTGAGATTTGTGTTCAGGTTATTTTTTAAATTCTTAGCAATGCGCTTGCCTAAGATTTTATCCGAGCCGAATAAAACATATTTTGAAGTGGTGAGGTAGATGAATTGTTTAACTAGAGGAATGGCAATCGGGTGAGCAAAACTTCTGGTCAGGTTGTAAAGATCGACCAATCTTTTTTCGACGAAGCTCAAGAAATTTAGGTTGGGAATTTTACCGATAATTGTCGCGATATCGGCGGTTTGCTTAGGTCGGAAAGCCTTGTCCATCATCGAAATTACGAAGGATTTATCTTCGGAATTCTGGAAAAATTTATCCATTTTTGCGGCGTAAATCTTATCCGAAATCGATTGGTATTTCTTCGATTTTTCCATCCATTCTTTAGCGAGAATTTTTGCGTCTTCGTTGAGATTTTTCATCTTTATTAGTTGGTTGAATTACTAAAAACGGACCCCGCAACAAGTGCGGGGTGACAGGTTGGGAGCGCACTTTCTCAGTCGGGAATACCTACTCCCAACCTGGAACATTTTACTCCCAACCAGGAATGTCTCGTTCCTAACCTGTCACCCCGCACTTGTTGCGGGGAGGCGGGTCGGGAGCGTGCTTTCCTCAGCCGGAAATAATCCCAACTGGGAATGTTTTACTCCCAACCTGGAATGTCTCGTTCCTAACCTGTCACCCCGCACTTGTTGCGGGGTCCGTTTTTTCTTATCTATTTTTGTTATTACTCATTCATCACATCAAGCCTTTTGAAATCGGCTGAAACCTTGTGTGGCACTTGCTTTGGAGTCATTAAGCTCACCATCACAATGGTCGCGAATGAAAGCACAAATGCTGGCAAAATTTCGTAAGAGATGAATGACATTTTGCTGAAGATGATTGCGCCCGCAGCTCCAGAAATAACGCCAGCGATCCCGCCATATCGAGTAGTTTTTTTCCAATAAAGCGAAAGAAGAACGATTGGTCCAAATGCAGCTCCAAGACCAGCCCAAGCGCGCCCGACCAAAGCAAGAACGCTGGCGGTTGGATCTGCGGCAATAACCATCGCAATCAACGCGACAACAACAACCCACATGCGAGTTACAAAAAGCATCTCTTTATTTGTGGCATTTTTTCTGATGAAGTGGCGGTAAAAATCTTCGCTGAGAGCACTGCAACAAATGATGATCTGCGCGTTAGTGGTGCTCATTGTCGCCGAAACAATCGCCGCAACCAGCACGCCAATAATGATTGGATGGAAAATCGAGTGAGACATCGCGATGAAGACGGTTTCTGGTTCTTTCAGCGGGCTTCCAGCAAAATAAACAAAGCCCAAAAGCCCGATTATTGCGGCTCCAGCCATCGACAAGGTCATCCAAGAAATACAAATTTTTCTAGCCAGGCCGATGCGGCGTGGATCTTGGATCGCCATGTATTTCGAGATGATGTGCGGCTGTCCAAAATAGCCCAATCCCCAAGCGAAGAATCCGAGAATTCCAAGAAGATCTAAGCCGTAAAATGGATCAACGTGACTTGGCGCCATCTCAATAGTTTTCATTACGAAATCTGAAGCGGTGAGATCGGAAGTGCCAACGATGAAAAAAGGCACGAATAACAACACGCAAAAGATTAATATTCCCTGGAATAAATCGGCGTAACTGACCGCCAAAAATCCGCCAAGCAAGGCGTAAGAAACGATGCCAACGCTAGATAGAACAAGGGCTGAAAAATAAGAGATTCCGAAAATTGCGGAGAATAATTTGGCGCTGCCAGTGAATCCTGCGGCGATGTAAATGGTGAAGAAGAAGATGATTACGACGAGGGTGGAAATGTTGAGAATTCTGCTTTTATCTTCGAGGCGATGTTCAAGAAATGAAGTGATGGTGAGGGCGTCACCAGAAATTTCGGTGTATCTTCTGAGGCGCTTGGCGATGATTTTCCAGCTACAATAAGAGCCAGCAATTAGGCCAATTACGATCCAAATTTGGTTGACTCCGTGTAGGTAAAAAGCGCCGGGAAGGCCCATCAATAACCAGCTGCTCATGTCTGAAGCGCCAACGTTCATCGCGCCAACAATTGGGCCAAGTTTTCTGCTTCCTAAAATGTAATCGGAGAAAGTTTTTGTCTTTTTGAAGGCCTGGTATCCGAGATACATCAGCCCAGTAAAATAGATCAGAATAGTCGCGAGGATGTAAGGATTACCTTCGCTGTTTTGCATTAATTCCATGAGAGGGGGGTTTTAAATTTAATAAGTGAAGACGCGCAATCTTCTTGGAGGTCTTTCTAAGTAAGCGCCAGAAAACATTTTTTGGGTAGGGAATGAGCGCGTTTTTTTGTTAGATTTTTATAAACTGCAAGAGGGTCTTTTAGTTTCTTCCTAAATCTTGATCGTCACTTCCGCTTCTGGAAATGGGATGACTGATTGTTGATTTGGGTTTTTCTTTTTCTGAATCTGAATCGTCTCTAGAGAAAAGTTGTTCGCTTTTTGATTTTTGTCTTTTTTCGCTTTTAAGCTCTAAAGCTTTCAAGGTCATAATTTTTCTAACCGATTGCGGATCCAAACCATCTTCACCCCCTTTGATTAAAAGTTCGCCTTCCCTCTGTTCGAATTTTCCTTCGAACAATGTCTTTAATTTCGCTAGGTTTTCTAGACTTGTGGTGCGGAAATAAACTTCGTCATCCTCAATGAAGACGATAACTTTCGGGCCATCTTTTTTGCCAAAAATTTTATCAGCGCCGCCTTGAATTCCGGATTTAATTTTGTGTTGTTGTGCCCCGTTCTTTTTTATCGCATCCACCGACTCTAAAGCGACGTCTTTTTCATCAATTCTAAACGCAACTTGTCCAAGTAATTTATTCAGGAAATTGCTGGTTAAGGTGGGTATTTCAAACTCTCCCCTTGGAAGCATCTGTTTTTTAAACACCCGAAATATCTCAGAATATTTATTGTCGTCCAAAGGATCGAACCCCAAATTTACTCGTAAAAAATTTTCCTTTTTTATTTTTTCCGCTTCGTCTCGAAATTCTCTTATTTTGGCGTGAGCAATTTTTACAGACCCATCTTCGCTGCTTACTTCTTTTAGCAGCCATTCCAAAGATTTTGCTGATTTATCTGACGGCGGTTTATTTCCTTTGCCGAAATGTTGTTTTGTAACAAGAGAGTTACCATTTATTTCCAATTCAATAGTAGAAACAGAGCTGCCACCGCTAGCCACCGAGACTATGTGAGAGCTTCCACTCATACATCGAGAAGCATAGCCGCCGACGCAATGTCTAAGATCTTTCCCTTCTCGTTTAAGCTCTTTGGCATTGACTAAAGTTATTAATCTCCAGCCATCTTCCTTTGTAACAGAAGATGGAATCGGTATTTCTTTCGAGCCAAATATCGGAGGCCAGTGTGCGCCGTCAAAATCCCTTAATTTTTGACTGGTTGTTTGACGAAATGGCGAATGCCAGTGTTTTGCAAAAGCAATTCTTTCTGAATTAGTAAGGTCATTAAGAAGTATTTCCTGCGTTTTTTCGCGAGATTGTTGCTTAAGATTTGACAAGATTTCTTCGTCAAATTTTGCCCCCGGATTACTGGCATTAATTTTTCTAATTAATCTAGTTAGCAGTAAGGTTGAATAATCTTGCACCGCATCTTCAACCTGCTGCGGATTGCTATTTTCGATTTCAACTTTTTCTGCCGAGACATCAAAGATTCCGGGACCGCCTTTGTAAAATGTTACAAGTTTTAGTGCGGAATTCTTTTCAAGCGCTCCTTCAATTTTGCGCAGAAAAGAAGTTTCGGGATATCTTTCTGGATTAAAGCGCAAAATTTTTAGAGAGGTATTTTCTTCTATTGCGTCAGCAAGCTCGGTAGCAAAGCCATTAAAAAAAAAGAAATCATTGCTTAGCAGCTTCTTATTACCGCCCAGATGCAAACTTTCTAAACCCTTATTTACCGCGAGCATTTGAGCGATCGCCTTACCGCCATTTTTACCAATGTTATTTTTGGATAAATTAAGGCTTCGCAAAGTTGTATTCTTCTCAAGGGCGCGCGCTAACTCACTCGCCCCTTCATCGCCAAAATTATTTTGATCAAAATAAATTGATTCCAGATCCGCATCTGTTGTTAAAAAATCAGCAAAATGTTTTGCGGCTTTTGGCCCAAGATTGCCGCGTCCAACTTCAAGACTTTTTACAATTCCTCTGTTGTGAGTAAGTTCTTCTACAATTTTTTGAACTTCTTCGTCGCTACGAATCTTGCCGCCACTCAAGTTTAAATACCCAGATCGCCGAACTTCTTCAGTGATAAATCCAGAAGGCCTTGTTGAAAAAGGTCGCAACGCAGCAGAAATAAATTTTCTCATGTTTTTTGGCTCTTTGCTATTTCTTGTTTGGGAAATTACGTTTTGTACGGAGTGATTTCAGAATTCTACAACAGGAAAAAAATGCAGGAAATTCAAGAAAAAAGATTAGGTCGCGGATTATCCGCATTACTAGGCGAGAGTAAGCTTCAGCAGTCAGAAGCAACCGACCGCAGTCACGGTTTCGTGCGCGTGGTTTCTCTCGAAAAAATTACCGCCGGAATCTACCAGCCGCGGCAATATTTTAATCAAGAAGAGCTGCAAGAATTGGCGGATTCAATCAAATTAAATGGCGTGCTTCAGCCAATTATTTTGCGCTCATCGGGCGACGAAGGTGATTACGAAATCATCGCCGGAGAAAGAAGGTTTCGCGCTGCAAAAATCGCCGGATTAAAAGAGATCCCCGCCGTAATTAAAAAAATTAATAATCACGAGGCGCTAGAGCTGGCGCTGATTGAGAACATTCAGCGCGAAGATCTTTCTTTGCTTGAAGAGGCGGAAGGTTACCAAAGATTAGTCGACGAATTTTCCTACACTTACGACCACATCGCGCAAAAAATTGGCAAGAGTCGCAGTCACGTTAACAACATTTTGCGTCTGCGTAATTTGCCGAAAGAAGTGCAAAATCTTTTGAGCCAAAAACAGATTTCAATGGGTCACGCGCGCGCTTTGATTAACTCAAATAATCCGCAAGAATTAGCGAAGAGAATTTTAGCTGAATCGCTAAATGTTCGCGACATTGAGAGCCTAGTTCGCGACGAAAAAATCGAAAAAATTAATAAGAATACTCCGCTGCTCGTTCGCACAGAGTCTAAGATTCGCTTCATTAACAGCGGCCAAGTTACCCTTCTTGAAAATGAGCTAACCAGCCTCGCCGGCTCCGAAGTAAAAATTTCCTACAACGCCTTCAGGCAGACCGGCAAAATAACGATTAAATTCAGCGAAATTTCTGAGATTCAGAGTTTGATTGAGCGCCTGAAGTTGAATTAACTTTCTCGCCTCCAAAAAGATTTTGAGCACGGTGCTCAAAATTGGGTTTTAGCCTTTAAAATCAGGCACTCGTGAAAAAATTTTGTGAAAATTCTCTGTAGTTGCGCGGGTCACTTTTTCGGCGCTAACACCCTTCAATTCTGCGATTTTTTCGACAACATATTTGGTGAAGCCAGGCTGATTAATTGCGCCGCGAAACGGCATTGGTGCGAGGTAGGGTGAATCGGTTTCAACGAGAAGAAATTCGAGCGGAACGAACTTCACAATTTCTTGTAATTGCGTCGCATTTTTGAAGGTGACGATTCCCGAAATCGAAATGTAAATTCCTAGATCAAGCGCCGCTCGCGCCAATTCTCCAGTGCTCGAAAAACAATGCAAAAGCGCCGGAAATTTTTGTGATTTTTGTTCAGATTTTAAAATCGAAATCATGTCGGAATCGCAATCGCGCGAGTGAATAATCAGCGGCAAATTTGTTTCGCGGGAAGCCTGGATGTGTTCGAGAAAAGATGTTTTTTGCAGCGGGATTGCGCTCTTGTCGTGGTAGTAATCTAGGCCCGTCTCGCCAATTCCAATGATCTTTGGATTGGCCTCGCAAAGCGCGACAATTTCGGCAGAAGTTACGCGCGGTTGCTCGCTCACATTGCACGGATGAATGCCAACCGAGGCGTAAATAAAATCATGCTTTTTGGTGTAGCTCAGAATCTTGTCGATCTCAGTAATTCGCGTACAAATCGTCTGCAAAATTCGTACGTTATTTTCTGAGCAAGTCTTGATAATCTCTTCAAGTAGAAGTCCTTTTTCCTCAATCAAATCAAGGTGGCAGTGGCTATCAATGATGTAAGTCATGTTCGCGTATTTTAGTAGAAGAAAAGTGGTGATTTCGCGTGAAAAAAATCGAATAACGACCCGCGGTTTTAACAAATTTCCAGGCCGGAAATTTTTGTATTTTTAGTAAAAATTTTTCGCGTGAAAAAATCGCCAGATCAATTTTGGAAATTATTTTTTTGAAATTTTTCCAGAGATGAAATTTTTCCAAAACATCGGCGCCGACAATAAAAGTGAAGCGATGATTTTTATGTTTCGCCTGCAATCGCGTGATTAAATTTTCGGTGTAAATTTCGTTATTTTGCAGAATTTTAATTTTTGGATGAGCGCCAATGAGCACTTGGCAATTCTGCATCCGCACCACATGCGCTTCATAATCTTTTGCATTTTTCAGCGGATTTTTTTCAGTGACGATCCACCAAATTTGATCGAGCTTCAAACGCTGCAAAGCCAGTTCGCTAATGTGTAAATGTCCGCGGTGAGGAGGATTAAAACTACCTCCCAAAATTCCGATTTTCATTTTGTTTTACATCTCCTGGGTCCCCGTTTGTGCGGGAATCCAGAAAAACTTTATCCGATTAAAATTGCAAAAGTGATTCCGATTCCGATCCACACATTCGCCTTAAAAAGTGCCAGACTTTTTGCGTGAGAATTTCGTTCAAAATCACACTTCTTGATTTTGGCGATTAGTGCCGAGCAAGAAAGTAAAATTACAAAAAAATATCCAAATTCAAAACCAGCAACCAAGCCACATAAAATAAGGCCAGCAAGCATTGCTAGGCAAAGTAAATTTAGAATCTTTTCGGGTTCTTTTTGAAACTTAATCGCCGTCGATTTTACGCCAAAACGCAGGTCGTCTTCAATGTCTTGGAAGGCGTAAATTGTGTCGTAAATTATCGTCCAAATTATTGCCGAAAAATAAAGAAGAAGAGTAGCGAAATTAATCGTGCCAAGCATTGCTAGGCTGCTCATCAAAATGCCAAAATTAAAAGTTAGTCCGAGAAAAATTTGTGGGTAGTAAGTGACGCGTTTCATCAGTGGATAAGTTGTCACCAAGCCAAGCGCAACGAAGCCGCTCACGATTGTTGGCAAATTAAATTGGAGCAAAATTAGCAGGCCAATTAGCAGCAAAAATCCTAGCAAAATAATTGCCGCAGAGCGCGAAATTTCTTGCGTGACGAGTGGGCGAATTTTTGTTCGCGCGACTAATGCGTCAAATTTTTGATCGAGTAAATCATTAATCACGCAGCCTCCAGATCGCATCACTACTGATCCAACGAAAAATAAAAAAATAATTCGACAGAGCTCGGTGATTTCAAAATGCGTAAATTTAGTCGCCAAAAAAATCCCAAAAAGACAGGGCAAAAAAAGTAGCCAAATGCCGGTGGATTGATGCAAGCGCATCAATCGAATGTAGGGGGAAATTTTCATTTGCTTTTTGTGTCTCGTTTTTAGCATCCGCCCGCTTCATGCTTGGCACGACATCTCGGATGCTTCTTAGAAAACCAAAATAACAACAACAATGCACAAATTACTAATCGCCAATCGCGGTGAAATTGCTTGCCGGATCATTAAATCTTGTCGCAAATTAGGCATTAAAACTGTCGCAGTTTATTCGGATGCAGACACAAATTCGCTTTTTGTACAAATGGCAGACGAGGCTGTGAATATTGGTCATTCGCCATCTTCACAAAGTTATTTGAACATCCAAAAAATTCTCGCCGCAGTGAAAAAAACTGGCGCGACGATGGTTCACCCGGGCTACGGATTTCTCTCTGAAAATCGTAATTTTGCTGAAGCGCTAGAAAAGGCCGGAGTAATTTTTGTTGGGCCTTCAACTCACTCAGTTGAGAAAATGGGCGACAAAATCGAGTCAAAAAAATTAGCACTTGAAGCCAATGTTAGCGCCGTTCCTGGGCACATGGGAATTATTAAAGATCCGGTAGAAGCGCTAGAAATCGCCGAAAAAATTGGCTACCCAGTAATGGTTAAAGCCTCTGCTGGAGGGGGCGGAAAGGGAATGAGAATTGTTTGGAAAAAAGAAGAAATTGCTGAGGCCTTCCTTTCTGCTTCAAACGAAGCACGAAATTCTTTTTCGGATGATCGTCTCTTTATCGAAAAATTTATCGAAAATCCGCGTCACATCGAAATTCAAATCATTGCCGATAAATTTGGTAACACAGTTTGTTTGGGCGAGCGTGAATGCTCGATTCAGCGCAATAATCAAAAAGTAATTGAAGAAGCGCCGAGCTCTTTTGTTGACGAAGAAACGCGTCAAAAAATGTACGCGCAATCGAAGGCTCTCGCCGAAAAAGTGAAATATTATTCGGCCGGCACGATTGAGTACATCATGGACAAAAATAAGAATTTCTACTTCTTGGAAATGAATACGCGTTTGCAGGTTGAGCACCCGGTTACTGAGCTCATCACTGGCTACGACATCGTTGAATTAATGATTAAAATTGCTCTTGGCGAAAAACTTCCATTCAAGCAAGAAGACGTAAAGCTCAATGGTTGGGCAATGGAATCGCGAATTTACGCCGAAGATCCGGCGCGCGGATTTTTGCCTTCATCTGGTCGTATTAGTCTCTACATCGAGCCGGAAGAAAGTGAAAATGTTCGCGTCGATACCGGCGTTTACGAAGGCGGCGAAGTCAGCATGTTTTACGACGCGATGATCGCCAAACTTTGCTCTTACGGTAAAGATCGCAACGAAGCGATTGAACACATGCGCCACGCTCTTGGCAGCTTCGCGATTGGCGGCGTTTCGCACAATATCAGCTTCCTTGAAACGATCATGAAAAATGAGCGTTTCGTTAGCGGAAATATTTCTACCTCCTTCATCAAAGAAGAATTTCCGGCCGGCTTTTCTGGCAGCGAATTAGACTCGCAATCCGAAGAAGTTTTGATCGCAACCGCGATGCAAATCTTCCTAAAAAACTACGAAAGAAACGGCCAGATGACTGGTCAGTTGCGCAATCGCGCGAAGCAAGTTTCTGAGCGTTGGGTGGTGACAATCGACGACGAATCTTTCCTCGTAAATCTTCTCGGAAGTGGTGAAGGCTTCCTTCGCCTTGAATGCGATCGCAAAGAAATTCTGGTGAAAAATTCTTGGACTAATGGCGACAAACTTTTCCTCGGAATTGTAAATGAGCGCAATGTCGGCGTGAAGATTCGTGAAAATAACAATACCGGAAGCTACCTGCTGCAATATTCTGGGCTTGATGCTTTCGTCACTGTTTGTTCGCCGCGTATTGCCGAGCTTTCGAAATTCATGCCGAAGATCGAAAAGAATGCCAAGCCAGTTAATCTCACTTCGCCAATCACTGGAAAAATTATTCGTTTCAAAGTGCAAGAAGGCGACGAAGTGAAGGCTGGGCAAGAGCTGGTAATCATCGAAGCGATGAAAATGGAAAATATTATTCGTACAGATCACGACGTAAAAATCGGCAAAATAAAATTTGCTGAAGGAGACGTGGCCGGGATCGGTCAGGTGGTGATGGAGTTTGCTAAGCAGTAAAATTCCAAGACTCATTGATTCAATCTTTTCGCTGGTTGAGCGGAGTCGAAACCAAGAAAAGATCGGCGCCGAACTTTCTAGGTTTCGACTCCGCTCAACCCGGCGGCTCAACCAGCGAAAGTTTCACAGAGCCCTCCGGGATCCCCGCCTTTGCGGGGATGGTGCGATAAGCACAAGGCACAACAAAACAAATTTCCAATGACCAACGAAAAATTTTACGCCGGCTTCTGGGTTCGCTTTTTTGCCGGGCTTCTTGATATATTTTTTCTCCTTCTACTTGGTACTCTAATCGCTTATTTCCTTAGGGACGGCACTTACGAAACAATCAGCGCTGGCGAGAATTGGTACAGCTACTCTTTCAGCGCTAGTGGCAATTTACGCCTCGTCGATTTAGTCGGTTACGCCCTGAGTGTCGCCTACATCACCTACTTTCTCGCCAGCGATAAACAGGCAACGATCGGCAAAAGAATAATGGGAATCTACGTAGGAAATCTAGATGGTTCGAAATTAAGTAAGTCTTGTGCCGCCGCTCGCGCCTTCGCCTCAATGATAACTTCCGTAACTCTCGGGCTCGGCTTCGTCATCGTAATTTTCACGAAAGAAAAAATTGCTCTGCATGATTTTCTCTGCAACACGCGCGTATTTCATGGCAAAATAAAATAATAATTATGACCACAATCTGTCGCTTCGCGCCTTCTCCTACCGGCTTTCTCCACGTTGGAAATATTCGCGCGGCAATTATTAATTTTCTTTACGCAAAAAAAACCGAAGGCAAATTTTTTCTACGTTTGGATGACACCGATGCAGAACGCGTGCGTGATGAATATCGCGAGCAAATCTTGCGCGACATGGAATGGCTTGGTCTCGCGCATGATGGCGTAAGCAAGCAATCTGATCGTTTAGCAAAATATGAAGAGGCAAAAAATAAATTAATTGCGAGTGGCCGTCTTTACGAATGCTTCGAAACCCCGGAAGAATTAAATCTGCAAAGAAAAGCTCAGATCGCTTCCGGCCATACTCCCATCTACAACCGCAGCGCATTAAAATTAACTGAAGAGCAAAAAAATATTTTTCGCGAGCAAGGAATAAAGCCGCATTACCGCTTTTTGCTCGAGAATAAAACGACAGCCTGGGAAGACAAAATTAAGGGCCGCATCGCCTACGAAGGTTTGCATTTTTCTGATCCGGTTTTGGTGCGCGCAGACAATAATTTGGGCGGGGGAATGCCAACTTACACTTTTTGTTCGGTCGTTGACGACATCGAGTTTGGTATCACCGACATTATTCGCGGCGAGGACCACATTACTAACACGGCGATTCAGATTCAGATCTTTGAAGCCCTCTTAGGAAGTGGCGGCGCTAAGGCTCCAGACTTCGCGCATCTTGCTTTAGTTCAGGCATCAGCCGGAAAAATTTCTAAGCGCGAAGGCGGATTTGACGTAAAAACTTTACGTGCTGAAGGCTACGAACCGATGGCTGTAATTAATTTACTTGCGCAAATGGGCACTTCGGGATCGTTTCAAATTCACAAAAATTTTACTGATTTGGAGAATAATTTTTCTTTCAGCAAATTTTCAAAATCAGCGACAAATTACGACATCGCCGAGCTGACAAATATTAATCAAAAATTTTTGCAGATCGTTGATTTTAGCTACGTCGCAGCCAAAGGGGAAACATTTGAAAGAATTTCAGAAAAACTTTGGAACGCCCTAAAAGCCAATATTAATTTTCTACAGGAAATCAAAGAATGGGCAGCGATTTGTGAAGAAGAATTTCGTTTTGCTAACAAAGAAGAAGACAAGGAATTTTTGCGCCAAGCCGCGTCACTTCTGCCTTCGAACAGCGCTGACGAAAATTGCTGGAATATTTGGCTCGCTGAAATCAAGAAAAATTCCGAGCGCAAAGGAAAAGAATTATTCATGCCAATCCGCTTAGCTCTAAGCGGCAAAGAGCATGGTCCGGAATTAAAATTTTTAGTAAATTTAATTTCGCGCGACGAGATTTTAGCGCGACTCTCTAATTAAAGATCTCCTAGGCCTCTCTTTTCGCTGGTTGAGCGGAGTCGAAACCAAGAAAAGATTGCGCCAAACTTTCTTGGTTTCGACTCCGCTCAACCAGCGAAAGTTTATTATCCCTAAGAACGCATCATTCATTACTCTTCTAAATGACCAAAAACCGCGCCGCGCTTTCCTTTCTCTTCAACTCGGTCAAGCCTTTCAAATTCTATCTCGGGCTACATCTCTTCGTAATAATTTATTGCGCGATCGACATCTCCCTTTGGCCTTACGTTTCAAAAATTTTAGTCGACAAACTTTCCATCACCCCGCGCGATCAAATAATTTCCGAAGTCTGGCCGACCGCGTTATTGCTGGTTATTTTAACAATTTTGCCGGGATTAGTTTGGCGTATTTGCGATTACAGTTGGGCAAAACTCACGCCAGTATTGAAGAAAAAAATCGTCGCAGAATCGATGAGTTACGTGATGAATCACTCACACAGTTTTTTTCAAAATAATTTTTCCGGCGCGCTGTCGAGCAAAATCCGCGACCTCTTCAACATAGCGCCCAAGCTGCTCGACGTGATTATTTACAATTTTCTTAAGGCGGCACTTTGCATTGTGGCCGCATTTTTTACTTTGCTTTCGGTGCATAAATATTTCGCCTTCGGCTTAATTTTTTGGGCAGGTTTATTTATTTTTATGGCCATCCGCGCGGCGAAATTAACTAACAGAATGTCACTGGGTATTGCCACTCAGCAAACGCGAATTATGGGGAATATTGTTGATGCGCTCAGCAATATTGGTAACGTCAAACTCTTCGCCAATGCTGGCTTCGAGAGTAAACGCATCGCCACTTTTCAAAATAAATATTCGCGACTTTTCGAGCGCCGCGGAATTTTTTTAGTAAAATTTTTTACCCTACACGGCCTGACCTTCGCCATTTATTTTAGTGCCTGCGTCGCCTTGTTGATTTGGCTTTACGCGCAAAATCTTGTCACCCTGGGCGACTTTTTAATGATCTTCACGATCAATAATTGGATCATTAATGAGATGTGGCAAACCGCCAATCAGATGCGAAGTTTTTTGGAGGATTTGGGCACGGTTGATCAAGCTCTCGGCATCCTCAACGAGCCTTTGAAAATCAAGGATGGAAGCAATGAATTAGAGGTTACAAAAGGCGAGATCACTTTCGAAAATGTGAAATTTTCTTACCACGGCGATCAACCATTTTTCGCTGAGAAATCGGTGACAATTCTACCCGGACAAAAGGTTGGTTTAGTAGGCCATTCCGGCAGCGGCAAATCAACTTTTGTGAATTTAATTCTACGTCTTTTTGACGTTGATGGCGGCAGAATTTTAATCGACGGACAGGATATTTCGCAGGCAACCCTTAACTCGCTTCATCGCTCGATTGGCATGATTCCGCAGGATCCTTCTCTCTTCCACCGCAGCCTGTTTGAAAATATTGCTTACGGCTCGGAAAATACTTCGCAAAGCTCCACCAGACAAGAAGCAATTGAAGCGGCGAAGAAAGCGCACGCGCATAAATTCATCGAAAAATTACCCGGCGGCTATTCGTCTTTGGTTGGCGAACGTGGCATCAAACTTTCTGGCGGACAGCGTCAGCGCATTTCAATCGCCCGCGCTTTTTTGAAAAATGCACCGATTTTAATTTTGGATGAAGCGACAAGTCAGCTCGATTCAATCACCGAAAATTTGATTCAGGAAAGTTTAAAAAATTTGATGGAAAACAAGACCGCACTTGTTATCGCGCATCGTCTTTCGACGCTAGAAATCATGGACCGAATTTTAGTTTTCGACCGCGGCAAAATTGTTGAAGACGGAACTCACGAAGAATTGATAAGCCTGAACGGAACCTACAAACGCTTGTGGAGCGCGCAGGTTACGGGTGAGTTAACGAATCAAGTTGAAGGGGTGCAGGCGACGAGGTTGTTTTAAGATCTCCTGGATCCACGCCTGCGCGGGAATGACGTTGCTACTTACTCGTCCCGTCATCCCCGCGTAGGCGGGGATCCAGGAGGATTGGTCGCTTGCACAGCACGGAACCTACAAACGCTTGTGGAGCGCGCAGGTTACGGGTGAGTTAACGAATCAAGTTGAAGGGGTGCAGGCGACGAGGTTGTTCTAATTTATACCCAGACTTAACTCGTCATTGCGAGCGCAGCGCGGCAATCCAGCTCGCAATGACAAAATCTTCCTTAGGGCGGATGGGCTTATTCCGTAAATCGATTAGTCACCGGATAGCGCCGATCCTTGTCAAAAGCCATGTCGGAAATTTTAGGACCGAGGCAAGATTGACGGCGTTTATATTCGCTTCGATGCAAAAGTTTTGCGACTTTTTCTACTAAATTTTTGTCGAAATTTTTAGCAATTTCTTTGAGTGATTTTTTTTCTTCGATCAAAGCAAAAAGAATTTTATCGAGAATATCGTAATCAGGCAGCGAGTCGCTATCCTTCTGGTTTGGACGCAATTCTGCCGTCGGCGCTTTGGTCAAAATATTTTCTGGAATCACGTCTTTTTTCAAGCGCGCCAATTCGTAAACTTGCGTTTTGTAAAGATCTTTCAGCGGATTAAACGCGCCACACATATCGCCGTAAAGCGTTGCGTAGCCAGTCGCGAGCTCAGATTTATTTCCCGTCGAAAGTAAAAGCGCGCCAGAATTATTCGAGAGAGCCATCAAAATATTTCCGCGAATTCGCGACTGTAAATTTTCTTCCGTGAGTTCGCTTACATCTCCGAGAGTAAGTTTCGCCGCCTCAAACATTGGCTCAATTCCAATCGCCTCCAACTTCACCCCCAAATTCTCCGCACATTTTTTTGCGTCATTCATCGATTCATCAGAAGAATAGCGGCTCGGCAAAGCGTAGAGCGCAACATTATTTTTTCCTAAAGCATCGACCGCCATTGCAGCGACAAGCGCTGAATCAATTCCGCCGGACATTCCGAGTAAAACTTTTTCGAAATTATTTTTTTGGATGTAGTCGCGAAGGCCGAGAACACAGGCTTTATAGTTGCGTTCGATCGTCGTGCTTAGCGCTTCGAGTTTTGTGCTTAGAGAAATTTCGCCGGATTTAGCGATTTCAACTATCGCAGAATCTTCGACAAATTCTTTCATCTGCAAAACTATTTCGCCTTGCGAATTTATTACGAAGGAAGAGCCGTCGAAGACTAGAGAGTCCTGACCGCCGACCTGGTTCACGTAAATCAAATTCTTGCCCAAATTCTTCGCCGCCTTCTCGCGAAATTCATGTTTTGTGCTCGAGTAAGGAGAGGCATTAAGCACAATCGCCGCGTCGAAAATTTGCTCGCTTAGTAAAAATAAATTTCGCGTGTCCCACAAATCTTCGCAGATCAAAGTTGCCAAAGTTAAGCCGCGAAATTCCACTGAAGATAAAACCTGCGAAGGCGCGAAATACCTGGCTTCATCGAATACGCCAAAATTTGGTAAAGTTTTTTTGTGAATCACTTTTTTCACTTCGCCTTGTTCGATTAACAAAGCTGCATTGCGAATAACTTCTTTTTTTCTCTCAAGATCAATAAGAGGCGCGCCCACTAAAATAGCGCATTTCGCGGTTTTTGTTTCCCTTGTGATTTCTAAAATTCTTTCCTGGCACTCAATCACAAAATCTTTTTTCTGCCAAAGATCTTCGCAAGGATAGCCGCAAATCACCATTTCCGAAAACACGGCGAGATCGCACCCCGCGTCATTTGCGCGTTTAAATTCCTGAAGAATCTTTTGCGTATTACCGTCCAAATCGCCAAGGATCGGATTAATTTGCGCGAGATAAATTTTAAGTTTTGCGGTCATTGTTAGAAACTAATGTGAAGAGTTTTTACCTGAGAAAATTCCAGGATGCCGAGGTGCGATCCTTCGCGGCCAAAGCCCGAATTTTTAATGCCGCCGAATGGCGCGACTTCGGTGGCGAAACTGCAGTCGTTGATGGCGACCATTCCGAATTCTAAGGCGTCGCAAATGCGCCAAATGCGGGCATTGTCGGAGGTGTAGAGATAAGAGCCGAGGCCGTAATCGGTGTCGTTGGATTTTTGGATTACCTCTTCTTCCGTGGTGAATTTTTGGATTGCGGCGACGGCGCCGAAAATTTCTTCGCGAGCGATTTGCATTTCGTGCGAAACTGCGGTGAGCACGGTTGGAGCGAAGAATTGGTCCCCAAGATTTTTTATTACTTTTCCGCCGATTTCACATTTTGCGCCATTTTTTATCGCATCTGCGACGAGGCGTTCGACTTTTTTTACTGCGGCGTCAGAGATCATTGGGCCCATGTTTGCTGAGCCTTCAAACCCATCGCCGACTTTTAATTTTCTTACTTCAGCTAAAAGTTTTTCGACAAATTCATCGTGAATTTTATCTTCGACAAAAATGCGATTTACGCAGGTGCAGGCTTGTCCGCCGTTGCGATATTTGGCGTGCATTAATCCGGTAATTGCTTTGTCCAAATCAGCGTCAGCAAAAACGATAAAAGGTGCCGATCCACCAAGCTCAAGCGAGACGCGTTTCAAATCTTCGGCGCATTGTTGGTTGAGCAATTTTCCAACTCGCGTTGAGCCGGTGAAGCTAATTTTGCGCACCAATTTATTCCGACAAAATTCTTCACCGATTGTTTGTGCGTCGCCGTTAATTACGTTGAAAACGCCGTTTGGAACTCCCGCTTCTTTCGCCAAAACTGCCAAAGCCAAAGCTGAAAATGGCGTAAGTTCTGAGGGTTTTAAAATTACAACACAGCCTGCGGCCATTGCTGCTGCAGCTTTGCGCGTAATCATCGCCGAAGGAAAATTCCACGGTGTAATCGCCGCAACAACGCCGACGGGCTCGAGTTGAGTAATAATTTTCTGATTTTGTTTGGGCGCTGGAATCATTTCGCCGCAATTGCGCTTTGCTTCTTCGGCAAACCATTCAACAAAATTTGCGCCGTAAATAATTTCGCCGCGCGCCTCGGCAAGAGGCTTGCCCTGCTCAGTTGTAAGAATTTCTGCCAGCTCTTCCTGATTTTTTAAAATTAACTCGTACCAATTTTTAAGAATTTTCGCGCGCTCTTTTCCGGCTAATTTTTTCCATTTCTCGAAAGCATTTTTTGCGACAGTGATCGCATTTTTCACATCTTTGGCATCGCAGCTCGGAACCTTGCCAATCAAGCTCTGATTCGCAGGATTAAACACTGAAATTTTTTCTTTTTTATCCAGCCATTCGCCGCCGATAAAATTTTTTTCTCGGAAAAGAGGGGTCTTCATAAAGATTGAAATTAATTGGCTTACTTTTGAGAGTCCGCGCCTTCTCCCATTTAAATTCTTGTAAATATGCACGGCATACTTTCCTACCTTACTCTTCGCACCGTAATTATTTTTGCATCAACTGCCTTCTCTCTGGCGGTGGTGATGTTGCTTTTGAACATCATTACGATTGATGAATTGGCGTTGATTTTAAAACTTTCGCCTGAAGCAACTAATGCGCTGAAGCTCGTATTTTCAAGGATTCAAGAGGTTACAGGAAATATCTTGGACATCATCGGACAACTCCTCAACAAGATGTTTAGCTGGGCCGGAGTTGATGTCGATCTTAGCAAAATCAAAATCGATCTTCATGAAACTGGCGCTGCAAATGCCCCAGTGAATTCCGCCCCGCACCCCGCTTCTAACTTGGCGCCAGGTCGTGTTCCAGTGAATCCAATTTCGCAGCAATAGTGATCGCTATCACCAATCTTTTTCGGCTCGCATTTTTACTTTTATTTGCGGCGCCGATTTTTTTCTTCGACAGAAACCGCGCGATTTATTTTTTCTTCAACAGTGCCGGGCCTTCATTTATCAAGCTCGGCCAGATATTATCGATTCGCTCAGATTTAGTTGGTGAGAAATTGGCGACGACACTTTCCTCATTTCAAGATGCTCTTCCGCCCTTTGCGGCCAAGTTCGAAAGCGACTTTCTCGAAGAGTTTTCTGAGTTTGATCCTAAGCCAGTCGCCTCCGCTTCAATCGCCCAGGTTCACAAAGCGAAATTAAAAACCGGCGAAGATGTTGCGGTAAAAATCCTCCGCCCACGCATCGCGCAAATCATGGCTCGCGACATTTCTACGCTGAAAATTATTGCCAAATTTTTGCCAAGAATTTTTTTAGATATTGCCGATTTGCTCACCCAAGTTTCAAAAAGCGAACTTGATTTATTGCACGAAGCGGCCAACGCCTCAAGGCTGCGCGAGGATTTAAAAGACGTAAAAGGTTTTTATGTTCCGACAATTTTTTGGAAATTTTCGAGCGAGAAAATTTTAGTTCTCGAGTGGCTTGACGGCATTCCTTTTTCAAATTCTTTGGCGATTAAAAATTCTCTTCACGACAAAAAACAAGTCGCCGAGCACCTTGTAATCAGTTATTTTAGCCAAGTTTACATTCACGGATTTTTCCACGCTGACATGCATCCGGGAAATTTATTTTTGCTAAAAAATGGCGATATCGGTGTCGTTGATTTTGGCATTGTCGGCAAGCTCGACAAAAAAACTCGCATCGCTGTTGCCGAGATTTTAATCGGATTTTTGCACAAGGATTACCGGCGCGTAGCCCAGATCCACATTGATGTTGGCATGGTTCCGGCAAGCACCAATCTTGATGATCTCGCGCTCTCTTGTCGCAAAATCGGCGAGACAATTGTCGGTTCAAATGTGCGCGATATTTCTGTCGCGAAATTGCTTACAAATTTAATCATGATGATGCGCGACTACAAAATGGAAACGCGCCCAGATTTGTTGCTGCTGCAAAAAACTTTACTCGTCGTTGAGGGCGTCGGCGTAATGCTCGATCCTGAGCTAAATATGTGGGAATTGGCTCGCCCGTGGGTTGCCGAATGGGCGAAAAAAAATATCAGCTTCGACGCGAAAATTAGAGATGCCGTTGTCGATTTATTTGAGATGGCGAGAAAATTTTTGCGCTCATCTCTGTAAAAAACTTTCGCTGGTTGAGCGGAGTCGAAAAAATCAAACTAGCGAGTTCTTCATGTTTCACATCAAATCCAAAGCTGATTACGAGCAGCAATATCAAGCCGCTAAGGCTGATCCAAAAAAATTCTGGGGCGAGGTCGCCGAGAATTTTTTCTGGTTTGAAAAATGGTCGGAAGTGTCGAATTGCGATTTGGCAAAAGCGCAAATCGAGTGGTTTAAAGATGGCAAAACTAACATTGCTTACAATTGCCTCGATCGGCATCTAGAGCAGCGCGGCGACAAGGTTGCGATTATCTGGGAAGCGAATGATCCGGCAAAAGAAAGTCAAAAAATAACTTACCGAGAACTTCACGAGAAAACTTGCCGATTCGCGAATTTATTGATTTCGCACGGGGTTAAAAAGGGCGATCGCGTGTGCATTTATCTGCCGATGATTCCGCAAGCTGTTGTTGCGATGTTGGCTTGTGCCAGGATTGGCGCGGTTCATTGCGTTGTCTTCGCGGGATTTTCGGCGAAATCTTTGGCGGGAAGAATTCAGGATTCTGGCGCAAAAATTTTGATTACTGCTGATTCGCTTTTTCGTGGTGACAAAAAAATCGACCTGTTTGCGATCGCCAAGGAAGCGGCTGCGGAGTGTGTTGGGGTTGAGAAAATAATCTTGTTTGAGCGCGAGAATGGACCCCGTCATGAAGACGGGGTGACAATTAAAGTGTGGAGCAAAAACATCCCCGACTATCACCCCGTCTTCATGACAGGGTCCATTGCGGCGATTCACCAAGCAGAAATCTGCGACGCCGAAGACCCTCTCTTCATCCTTTACACGTCAGGCTCGACCGGAAAGCCGAAGGGCATTCTACACTCAACCGGCGGCTACATGACTTATGCCGGCTACTCGTTTAAAAACGTTTTCCAATGTGACGAAAATGATATTTTCTTTTGCAGTGCTGACGTCGGCTGGATTACGGGCCACAGTTATTTAGCTTACGGCCCGCTGCTCAATGGTGCGACGATTTTAATGTTTGAGGGTATCCCCACCTACCCAACGCCGGCGCGCTTTTGGGAAGTTATCGAGAAGCACAAAGTAAATATTTTTTACACTGCGCCAACGGCGATTCGTGCTTTGATGCAAAAGGGAGATTCTTTCGTTGAGGGTCACGATTTATCGTCACTAAAAACTTTAGGTACAGTCGGCGAGCCGATTAACGAAGAGGCTTGGCAGTGGTATCACGAAAAAGTTGGCGGCAAAAAATGTCCAATTGTCGACACTTGGTGGCAGACAGAAACTGGCGGAATTTTAATTTCATCATTGGCTGGCGTTACAGACAGCAAACCGGCTCATGCTGGTTTACCACTTCCCGGAATTGTGCCGATTTTATTCGACGACGCCGGAAAGGAAATCGCCGAAAAAAATAAAGTTGGAAATTTGTGTCTTCGTCAACCTTGGCCAGGGATGGCTCGCGGCGTTTGGGGCGACAAAGAAAAATTCTTAACTTACTTCAACTCTGCTCCTAACTCTAGTTTGTCACCCCGTCAAATGACGGGGTCCACTTCTAGCAACGAGGTTGTGGATAAATGGACCCCGTCATTCGACGAGGTGACAACTTATTATTCTGCCGGTGACGGAGCCTTTGTTAGCGAGGAAGGATTTTACAGAATCATCGGCCGCACCGACGACGTAATTAAAGTTTCTGGCCACCGCTTGGGCACCGCTGAAATCGAAAATGCGATTAATTCACACGCCAAAGTTTCGGAATCGGCGGTAATCGGCGTGCCTCACGAGATCAAGGGCGAAGGTATCTACGCCTTCGTAATTACTAAAAATTCTGCGCAAAATCTAGAGAAAGAAATTGCCGAAATAATCGTCAAAGAAATCGGCGCAATCGCTCGTCCAGAAAAAATCTACCTCGTGTCTGACCTGCCCAAAACCCGCTCCGGCAAAATTATGCGACGTGTTTTGAAAAAAATTATTGCTGGGGAAGAAGATCTCGGGGATGTTTCAACCCTTGTAAATCCTGACGTCGTAGAACAATTAAAAAAATTGAAGTAATGCAACTCACTCTTCTTAAAGCAAAAATTCACCGGGCAACGGTTACAATGGCGGACCTTAATTACGAAGGCTCGATCTCGATTGACACTGACTTGCTTGCGGCTTCAGGCATTTTAATTCACGAAAAAGTTGACGTGCTCAACATTAACAACGGCGAACGTTTTACGACTTACGCGATTCCGGCGCAGGCTGGTTCGGGCGCGATTCAGGTGAACGGCGCGGCGGCTCGATTGGTGCAGGTTGGAGATCCGGTGATTATTATTTCTTACGCTTCAATGAATGAAGAAGAGGCAAAAAAATTTCAGCCAAAAGTTGTTTTGGTTGACGAAAAAAATTGGGTAAAATGAATTTTGAGCACGGTGCTCAAAATTGGATTTTAACCAATGAAATCAAGGATCGAGTTAATGGAAAAGTTTAAATTTGAAGTAACGGAAGGTGAGGTCGGAATTCGTCTCGACAAATTTCTTACCAATCATTTTTTGGTAGTAAAACCGGAAGTCACGCGCAGCAAAGTTAAAATGCTGATTGAGCGAGGAGCCGTTTGTGACGACACAAAACAGTCGGTTAAAGGCTCTCGCGACACAAAATTTCTCGGACAAATTTTTTACGTTACACTGCCAGAGGCGCGACCTTCTCACCTGCAAGCGAAGGAAATTGCTTTCGAAGTTGTCTACGAAGACGACGATTTACTGGTGATTAACAAGCCAGACGGGCTCACTGTTCACCCGGGTTCAGGCAATGCAGACAATACTTTAGTCAACGGACTTTTATTCACTCACGCCGGCAAGCTTTCTTCGATTAACGGCGAAATGCGCCCGGGGATTGTGCACCGCTTAGACAAGGATACGAGCGGGCTGATGCTGGTTGCAAAAAATGATTTTACGCACGGAATTCTCACCGAAGCGCTCAAAGCGCACAGGATTCAAAGAAGTTATTTAGCCTTCGTCTACGGCGTCATCGACCCAGCAAAGGGGCGGATAAATAAGAATATTATTCGTTCACGTGTTAATCGTTTGCGGATGAAAATTGCGAAAACTTTAGGTCGTGTCGCGACCACAAATTACGAGACGAAAAAAATATTTTTAGACGGCTACGTGAGTTTGGTCGAGTGCCGTTTAGAGACCGGCAGAACTCACCAGATCAGGGTTCACATGGAAGCGATTAAGCACTCGCTTGTTGGTGATCAGCTTTACAGTTCTTGCAAAAAAATGGCGCCAAAAGAGATCGAATTGAAGGTAAAAAATCTCGTCGAAAAATTTCCGCGCCAAGCGTTGCATTCTTACAAAATCGGCTTCCTTCACCCGCGCGACAAGCGTGAGATGTTTTTTGAAATTCCACTGCCCAAGGATTTGTTGGAGTTAGAAAAAGGTATTTCCAAGGAGTAAAAACATCCGCCGCCTGAGAAATGAAAACATCCGTCGGTTGAGCGAAGTCGAAACCTCTAGAATCTTATTCACCAGATTTCGACTTCGCTCAATCGGCGTAAGTTGTGACTTCGCGCACTTCTTCATTCTCACCCATCGGAATTTTTATTTCGATTTTTTGGCAATTTTCGGGCAAAAATTCTGCTGCAATTTCGGGCCATTCAATCAGGCAAATTCCATTTTTTAACGCCTCGAAGAAGCCAATATTCTCAAGCTCTGCTGCTGATTTAAGTCGGTAGAGATCAAAGTGAAAAATCTCACCTTTTTTTGTCTCGTAAGAATAAACCAAATTGAATGTTGGGCTTGGCACTTCTGTTTCTTCTTCCTGTAGCGAATTAATAAAATTTTTGGCGAAAAAACTTTTTCCAGCGCCGAGGGTTCCTTGCAAAGAAATCACATCTCCGACTTGCGTTGAAGTCGCGATTTCTCTAGCGAAATCGGCCATTTCTTTTTTTGAGTTGAGGAGGATTTTTTTCATTAATTCTTAGTTGTGTCGTGATGGACCCCGCAACAAGTGCGGGGTGACACCGAAAGTGAGTTTGTCACCGAAAATGAGTTTGACGCCGAAAGTGAGTTTGACGCCGAAAGCGAGCTTGTCACCGAAAGTGAGTTTGTCACCCCGCACTTGTTGCGGGGTCCGTGCCTAAGTTAAAAACAGTTTCGATTGGAACGTGATCTGAGGGGCGGGTCTCGTTACGAAAATCGCGGTAAATTTTCATCGATTCAATATTCGATTTTAGACTTGGTGTCGCCCAAATGTGATCGAGCCTACGACCTTTATCAGCCCCGAGCGGGTCTTTGGCGCGGTAGCTCCACCAGCTGTAAAGTTTTTTTGACGGATCGACAAAGTGACGGTGGGTGTCGAGAAAATTTAAACTCTCTTGCAAGCGCGTCATTTTTTCGATTTCGATTGGGGTGTGCGAAACAATTTTAAGAAGTTGTTTGTGTGACCAAACGTCGTGCTCGAGCGGCGCAATATTTAAGTCGCCGACTATTATTATTTTTTTGTTTTTTTGTGGGGCGAAATATTCGGTCATCCAATCGAGAAATTTCAGCTTGTGAGCGAATTTATCATTCAGCGCGATGTCAGGAATGTCGCCGCCTGCGGGCACATAGAAATTGTGAAGCTCAACACCATTCACCTGAGCCGAAATATGTCTTTTGTGACCGTAATTACAGACGTCAATTTTGCTTACTTCGGTGAGAGGAGATTTCGAAAGAATGGCGACGCCATTGTAAGATTTTTCGCCGGAAAATTCGACAAAATCAAAACCGAGCGCCCGCACTTCAAGCAGCGGAAATTCTGGATCGGAAACTTTTATTTCCTGCAAGCAAATCACGTCGGGGTTTGTTTGTTCAACAAATTTTTTAAGGAGCGGAAGGCGCAAGCGCAGCGAGTTGATGTTCCAGGAAACTAGTTTCATTAGTGAAAAAAAATCAGCGCCAGAATGCCGAGCGCAGTTACGATTATCCCAACTAATTCGCGGGTTTTAAGTTTTTCTTTTAAGTGCCAGGAAATTAGCAGGGCAACGATTAGCTCAACTTGTCCGACGGCTTTTACGTAGATGACGTTGCCAATCGCGAAGGCAATGAACCAAAGCATCGAGCCGATAAAACTCAAGATGCTGGTTTTAAAAAAAGAGCGGCGATTTTCGGCGCCGAATAAATTTTTTAGATCTTTTTTTAAGCGCCGCTGCGCGGATTTGATCGCGATAAAAATTAAATTTTGTAGCAAGATTACCCACATCAAAGTAAGCGCTCCGGCGGTGTAATCGTTGGATCCGATCAGTTTCACTTGATCGGAAGCGAATTTTAAATTGAAGGCAGAGATCGAAAAACACAGCCCAGAAATAGCTCCGAATAATGCGGCTTTGTCGAGTTCGAATTTTTTTAAATTTAGGTTCGACATCAAAAACATTCCGCAGCTTGTTATTAAAATTGCTACGCAGCCGAGCGAGGAAACTCGTTGGCCGAAGAGCAAAACGCCAAGGAGAAGCGATTGCAAAATTTCTGTTTTGTAGAAGGCGATTCCAACGCTAAAATTTTTTGATTGGATCGTACGTAAGAGAAAAAAATTGCCGATGATTTGGAAACAAGCGGTGACCGTGCAATGAGCAATAAATTGATTGCTTACCGAATTAAAACTGCAGGAAACTGCCGCGATTGCCAAGGGAAGTGGAAGCAAAAAACGTGACCAAGTAACCGTCAATGCGTCGAGTTTTTGGTTGAGATATTTTTGCTCCAAATTTCTAAAGGCTTGCAGTGTCGCGCCAGCGATTGTGAAAATTATCCAAAACATTTTATCAGATGAGATCGATCAAATTTTTATTTTTTGTTTTTATCTTTTTGCCGCTTTCTGCTTGGGCAGAGCTTGCGGTTAGCAATTGGAATGAAGTTACGCAATTAACTGAAGATGGAAAAAAATCGGTAATTACGATTGTTGGGCAAGTGAAGAGTTTAGCAAAAGACCGGGCAATGAGCGCCTTTTCGATTAGCTTCGACAGTAAGCAAGATATCTCGATTACCAATGTCAGCTTTGAAGGTAAGCCAGCGAAATATGAATTCGGAGATAATATTTTAAAAATTACCTTTCCTCAGGTTAAGACCAGCGGTCAATTGGTTTCATTCGGTTTTTCGAGCAAAGAAAAGCGCATAAAAATTAATCCATATTTGCGCCAAGAGGCGATCTACGTTCCGGATTTTGCTGCTGGTGCCGTCGCTTCAATCATTGTCGATTTCCCCGGATATGAACTAACCACTTACAGCCCGCAAGCTATTCACGAGGGCAGTAAAATTACTTACACTGCGATCGTGCCCAAAGATGGAATTGGTGAAATCGCAAAATTTACTCAGACTAATTCTGCGTGGAATGTGGCGGTTAAAACGACAGTAAATTCCGAAAAAACTCTTGGCGAATTTTCGTTAAAAATTCCGCCCTACTTTCAAGCAAGCAGACAGAAAATTGATGGTTACGTAACTGATTTCAGCAGCAGGCCGACAATGACCGAAAGAAAAGGCGGCGATATTTCTTACTCCTTCAAAGTGCCAACAAATAAATTTGAAATTAAAAGTTCGGCAAAAATTTTAACCGGCGCGGGGTCCCGTAAGCAGGTGATGCGCAACATGATTAGTTACAGCAAGGTTAGTAAAGAAGAGGCGACGCTGCTTACTCCGATATTACAAAAAATTCGTGGCGACGTCAGTTACGGCGGCTTGCCGATTTATGTCGCGATCGGAAAATTTGTTAACAAATTTCTGACTTATGATCCTACTTACGTGGGAAAATTGCCGAGCCTGGAAACTATGCTGACGAATCGTCTGGGTGTCTGCACAGAATATGCGCGGCTTTATGATGGCCTGGCGCGCGTTGCAGGTATTCCGTCATTCGTTATTGATGGCGCTGCATGCGGTGAAGATGAGAAGTGCCAAGGTCACAGTTGGAACATGATTTTTTACAGCGGGCGCTGGATCGAGATTGATCCGACTTGGGATTTGATGTCTGGTGTCGTTTCATCTTCGCACGTCTACATCAGTGAAGGCGGACAAGGTGGCGTTGAAATCAAATATCGTAGCGATGCCGGCAAGATGAATATGGAAATGGGGATGGAGATGAAAGAGGCGGAGTAGAAATTTTACCGGCCCAACCCAGCGCTTGCTGGTCGAGCGAAGTCGAGATCTCTAGAGTTGCTAAAGACTTCCTACTTGCAACTCCGCCCAACTGGCAGGTGATGCTAAATCTTCTGCCCGGTTGAAGCCCAATCTTTCACAAAAGTTTCTAAACCTTTTTCGGTAAGTGGATGGGCAGCTAGTTGCTTCAAAATTTTGCCCGGAATAGTTGCTACATGTGCGCCCATTTTTGCTGCGGCAGTGATGTGAATTGGATGACGAATTGAAGCGACAAGAATCTCGGTTTTGAAAGCCGGATAATTTGAATAAATTTGGCAGATTTCTTCGATCAAAGAGAGGCCGTCTTGACCAATATCATCAAGTCTTCCCACGAATGGCGAAACGAAAGTTGCCCCAGCTTTTGCGGCCAAAATTGCCTGAGCTGCCGAGAAACAAAGCGTGACATTTGTTTGAATTCCCTTGTTAGAAAAATACTTGCAGGCCTTGAGTCCATCCATGGTTAGCGGCAGTTTGATGCAAACATTACCTTTTAACCCTTGAGAGATTTTGCTTAAAATTTCTCCTTCACGAACCATATTTTCAAAATCAGTTGCAGCCACTTCAGCACTGACTGGGCCTTCAACAACAGAGCAAATTTCTGCGATCACTTCTTTAAAATCGCGACCAGATTTTGCGATCAAACTTGGATTAGTTGTAACGCCATCAAGCAGCCCGTAAGCAACGAGTTCTTTGATTTCGGCGATTTCGGCAGAGTCGATAAAAAATTTCATGGAAGTTTTGAAATTGAATTTTGGAAGAAGTAGAGTCTGAAATTAGTCGATCCCGATCTCTTAAATCAACAAATCATGTCAGAAGTTTTCGCCCAAGTTTTATTGCCATTAGCTTTGGACGAAGCCTTTACCTACAAAGCGCAAGACGAGGTTGAGATTGGCGATGTTGTACAAGTTGAATTCGGTAGAAAAAAAATTTGGGGAGTGGTTGTTGAGGTCAAAAAAACTGCGCCGGAAAATCTTGCGGAAGCGAAGATAAAAAAAATTCTGGCGATAAATTCGCGAATAAAATTTAGCAAAAATCAGTTAAAATTTATTGAGACCATTGCGACTTATAATCGCGCTAGTCGGGGTTTAGTGCTACGTGCTTTTATTGGAATTCTCAATTCAGACAAAACAAAAAAATCGCCGAAAAGTCTTGAGCAAAAAATTGAGTCGGAAAAATTTTCATTAAAAAAATTAACGGAAAAACAGCGGGAATGCTTCGACGAGCTCAGCATGACGAGGGATGTCAGCCTTATTGACGGCGTGACCGGCTCGGGAAAAACGGAAATTTATTTTGCGCTGATTGCGAAAATCTTGTCCGAGAAATGGGCCCCGCAACAAGTTCTGGGTGACAAGCGGGAGGAGAGCGCTCCAGAAATTCTTACTGCGTCAGAAAACTCAAGATGTCTCAAGCAGGCGGAGCTTACTTCAGAGGTGTCACCCCGCACTTGTTGCGGAGCCCATCACGACTCGCCGCAGATTTTAATTCTTCTTCCCGAGATCGCTCTCACCTCACAACTATTACTCCGTTTTGAAGAGCAATTCAAATTCAAACCAGCGCTTTGGCATTCAAAAATTTCGCAAAAAGAGCGTAGAGAAATTTTTTACGGCGTAGTTGAAGGGTCGGTTAAGGTTTTAATCGGCGCGCGTTCAGCGCTACTTCTGCCGTTCAAAAATTTACAATTAATCATTGTTGACGAAGAGCACGATTCCTCTTTCAAGCAAGAAGATGTTTTTAATTTTCACGCTCGCGACATGGCGATCGTTAAGGCGAGTTTAGAAAAATTTCCGGTAATTTTATCTTCAGCAACGCCGGCGCTTGAGACTTACGCAAATGCGGTTTCGGGCAAGTATCGGCATTTTATTTTAGAGCAAAAATTTGGCGCGAAAAATGAAATCGAATTAATCGATTTGCGGCGCGAAAAATTGCCGAGTGGAGAATTTCTTTCGCAAAAATTACGTGCAGAAATAGCGCAGAATTTGCTGCAAAAAAAGCAGACAATGCTTTTTTTGAATCGTCGTGGATACGCGCCAGTAACCCTTTGCAAGGCTTGTGGAAAAAAATATGATTGCTCGGATTGCGATTTTCATCTGGTGCTTCACAAGTCAAAAAATCAACTCATCTGTCACCATTGCGGTCATCACGAAAAGCCAACTGCAGAGTGTAAATTTTGTGGTGAGAAAGATAGTTTGATCGGCCTTGGAGCCGGCGTTGAGAAGCTCGCTGAAGAAGTTAAAAAGACCTTTCCCGAAGCGCGAATTGCTTTGGTTACAAGCGACAATGTGACGAGTTTTTCTGATGTTGATAAGTTGGTTGAAAAAATTTTAGGACGCGAAATTGACGTAATCATTGGCACGCAGATGATCACCAAAGGTCACGATTTTCCTGATCTCACGCTGGTCGGAATCATTGATGCCGACGGCTTACTTTATTCTTCTGAATTGCGCGCTCTTGAAAAAGCCTACCAAATTTTAACGCAAGTAATTGGTCGTGCGGGCAGGCGAAGCGAGCAAGGAGTTGTAATGATTCAAACTTACAATCCGGAGAATTTTTTGTTTGATCAGCTGCTTAAAAATGACAAAAAATCTTTTTATGATTTCGAAATCAAAAATCGCCAGAACCTCGAGCTGCCGCCATTTGCAAGGATGGCCAAGTTTGAAGTGAGTTCTTTTGTTGAGAGTGAAGCGAAAAATTTTGCCAAAAAATTAATTAAAAACTTTCCGCTCAGCGAAAAAATTGAAATCTTTGGACCAGCGCCAGCGCCACTTCAGCGCTTAAAAAATCGTCACCATTTTTTGGTAAATTTAAAAACTCAGCGCAAAATTAATTTGCAGAAATTAATTTCTGACGTGATGCAGAGTCTTGATATTCCGACTTCAATCCGTGTCAGGATTGACATCGATCCACTTTAACCAAGATACTGTCAAATCTGGTTTTAACTTCTTTCAAATGAAACTTTTCCAAATTCTTTTTTTAGTTTTTTTGTCGACCAACGCGGCGGCACAAGAGCTCAACCAAACTGCTTTGAACTCGGTGGTGCAGCAGATTGTAACTGGTTCTGGTCCGGTAAGCAGAAGTGAGTACGACAAATTTTGGCAGCAATTCGGAATGACAAAAGCTGAAGATAAAGCGCAGTTAATTGATGCGATGAAGCAGAGATTTGTTTTGGCGCAAGAGTATCAAAGAGAAATTTGGCTTTGTGCCGAACAGGCTTGGAATTCTCGCTCCGTTCCACCATGCATAAAGGCGCAAAATAAGTTGAGCTTGCTGCGAACGGAAATGAAAAAAAGCGATTCGGAATCTGCACTAAGTCCGATGAGCGATTATTCGGATAAATTATTGAATGCCGCGGCAAACCGCACATCAATTCAAAATTCAAATGGCACTGGAGAATTGTCGGTAACGCTTGAAATGATTAAATCTACGCGAGACGGGTTGGATAAAATGCTGGTGAGATTGGGACAGGTTTTGCGACCTAACTACTAATCAATTTTTATTCCAAAGTGACGCAGTAAGTCTTGAACTCAGATCTGCCTGGAAAAGGGTCGAAGTTCCATTGCAACTGCTGCAGAAAATGAGAACGAATTTTGTAAAAATCTGCAACAAACTAAAAATCGCGGCAACAATGAAATCAAGGCTTGGCAGCTTTTTTCTTGTTGGTAGTTATTTTGGTTTATTGACAAGATTTGTGGCGGGGGCCCCAGAGCGCTCCGCAGAAATTGAAAAAATTCACTCAAAATTTGAGCTATTTTTCCGGTAATTTTAGATAAGGATCAAACCTAAATAATTTGCTTCTCTTCTGCTTGGTTTCGAGTTTTAAAATCTTAAGTTTGACTAATTTTGAACCCAGATCCGTCATTAGAATTGCGACAGTATCTCGCTAAGCCTTGATTCTATTAACCTCGAGCGAGCACCGCACCGGAAGCGTAGCATGCATACGCTGACGGAGCGGAGCGGAGAGCGAGGCTAATAGAATTAAGGGTTAGTAGAGATAATGACGTGATTCTAATGACGGATCTGGGTTGAATTATCGAGTTAGCGGCGCTGTAGCTAACATTGAGTGATTTTTGCAGCTCTGCGACGCTAATCATCGGGAATTGAAATAAGGTCACCAGCGCTTGACTTGCTTGGCTTTCTGGCAAGCCGAAATCTTTCGAAGTGATGATTTTTTTATTTAGTTGCTTTTCCAACTTCTCAATTTCTTTCGCTTTTTTGTAAGCGTCTTTTGTGCTTGCCTTGATTACCTTGAGGTAAAAAGAAATCCAGCCCTCGAAATCGCCTTCAGTTCTAACCGCATCAAGTTTTTGGCAATATTCAGCGTGATATTTTTTGAAGTAAGTCGATGGGTAAAGAATTGGCGCGTGAATCACTTTTTCTTTCAACAGCATCAACACAGTCAACAGTCTACCGACGCGACCAATGCCGTCGAAGGCATTAACAATGCGATTAAACCCAGATCCGTCATTAGAATCACGCCATTATCTCTACTAACCCTTAATTCTATTAGCCTCGTTCTCTGCTCCACTCCGTCAGCGTATGCATGCTACGCTTCCGGTGCGGTGCTCGTCCGAGACTAATAGAATTAAGGCTTAGCGAG